>NZ_JBGWAB010000088.1:0-33671 GCF_041862025.1 Streptomyces sp. AB3(2024) | reverse complement strand
TGCCGGGACGGGCGGCCGGCCGGGCGTCGGGACGCCGCGCACGGTCTCCCGTACGACGCTCACGGCCGCGGGCCGCTCCGGCTGCCCCGCACCGGCCCCGGCCGGGGACGCGGGGCCGGGGCCGGGGGTGGTGGGGGCCGGGCCGGGGCCGGGCTCGATCGCGCCCTGGAGCAGGGAGTTGGGCAGCAGCACGACCGCGGTCGTGCCTCCGTAGGGCGACGGCCGCAGGCGCACCCGCACCCCGTGGCGGGAGGAGAGCCGGCTGACCACGAACAGGCCCAGGCGGTCGCTGTCGAAGAGGTCGAGGTCCTCGGAGTGCTCGATGCGGCGGTTGGCGTCGGCCAGCGCCTCGCGGCCCATGCCGAGTCCCCGGTCCTCGACCTCCAGGACGTACCCGGCGCCGACGGGCTCGCCGCTGACCCGGACCTTGGTGTGCGGCGGGGAGAACTGGGTGGCGTTCTCGACGAGTTCGGCGAGGAGGTGGGTGAGGTCGGCCACCGACGCGCCGGCGACGGCGGCTTCCGCGAGGCCGCGGACCTCGACCCGCGGGTAGTCCTCGATCTCGGAGACGGCGGCGCGCACGACGTTCGTGAGCGGGACCGGCACGCGCCAGGCCCGGCCGGGAGCGGCTCCCGAGAGGATGATCAGGCTTTCCGCGTGGCGCCTCATCCGGGTGGTGAGGTGGTCGAGCCGGAAGAGGTCGTCGAGCTCGCCGGGGTCGTCGGCGCGCCGCTCCATGGAGTCCAGCAGGTTGAGCTGCTTGTGCACGAGGACCTGGCTGCGGCGGGCGAGGTTGACGAAGACCCCGCTCACCCCGCTGGCGAATTCGGCCCGTTCTACGGCGGCGCTCAGAGCCGCCCGGTGGACGGTGGAGAGCGCGGCGGCGACCTGGGCGATCTCGTCCTCGGTGGTCCGTCCGGGCACGGGCCCGGCCTCGACGTCGGTGTCGACGTCCACGGCCCGGCCCGCGCGGAGCCGGTCCATGGCGTCCGGGAGCTTGCGGTGGGCGATCTCCAGGGCGGTGTTGCGCAGCGAGACCAGTTCGACGACCAGGGTGCGTCCGATGCGGACGGAGATGACCAGCGAGGCGGCGACGGCCGCCAGCCCGAGCAGCACCGCCGCCCCGGGGGGGGCCGAGCAGGCCCTCGGCGAGCGGGGCGGCCCGGCCCTCGGACCCTGCAGCGGCGGCCAGCCGGATGTCGCGCATCGAGCCGCTGACGCTCGTGTACGCGGCCTCCCAGCCGGCGGGCACCGCGCGCGGGGCCTCCCGGGGTGCTTCCCGCTGCGCCGTCGCGCCGCCGGCGGGGGTGGTGGCGGGGGCGGCGGCCAGGGCCTTGTCCTCCGCGCCCGTGAGCTCGGCGTAAGAGGCGCTCTTCGCCACGGACTCCCAGGCGGCGCGCTGGGCCGTCGGCAGATCCGGGGCGGTGGCGGCGGTGAGTGTGCGGCGGTTCTCGGTCACACCGGTCAGGCGGCGGAGCGCATCGGGGGTGCGGGGTCCCGGCACGGCGAGCAGGACGTCCTCGCGGGAGAGCATCTCACCGGCTCGGGCGAACTCCAGCAGGACGCGGCTGTCGGGTCCGGGATCCTGACCGGCGGAGAGGGCGCCCTCGACGGCGAGGGCGGAGTCGGCGGCCTCGGTGTAGACCGCGTAGGCGCCGTCCGGGGTGGTGCGGCGCTCGGTGACGTCCTTGCGGGCCGCGGCGAGCCCTTCCGAGCGGGAGACGAAGGTGTCCAGTCGGGTGACCACGTCGCCGTGGTAGTCGCCGGAGTCGGCGACGGTGTGCCGGTTTCCGAGGCGGAGCCGCCGTACGGCGTCGTCCGTGCGCCGGGCCTGCTGTGCCAGGGCCGCCGCCTGGTCGGAGGCCGGATCGGCCAGGAAGCGGACGGCGGCCCGGCGTTCGGCCTGGAGCTCGGTCAGGGCGGCCGCGACGGGGGTGCGGATCTCGGCGTCGGCCTGCCGGACCCGGCCGATCCGGGCGACGTCCTGGGCGGCGGCGACGGTGGCGAAGGCCCAGAGGCCGAGCAGGGAGACGACCGGGACCATCAGCAGCGAGACGATCTTCGCCCGGACGGTGGCGGGGCGCAGCCGGATCCGGGGGCGCGCACCGACGGGAGCGCTCCCGGCCGGGTCGGTACGCGGGTCCGGGAGCGGCGGTTCCTCGGCGGGGGGACCGGCGTGCGCCCGGCGGCCGCGCGCCGGTGGCACGGGTGGCCGCGGAGCCGCTGCCTGCGGTCTTCTGCGGGATGTGCGCATGGGCTCCTCGTTCGGGGCGGTGCGGGGCGGGTCCGGGACGGGCGGTCGTTCAGTGCGCGGGCACGGCGCCCTCGCCCGGCCGGCCGGGGGCCGCGGGTGGGGGGACGGCGACGGCACCGGAGGCCGAGGCGGACGCGGCGCGTTCGTCGGCGGTCGGGGACAGCGCCACGAACGCGGCGGTGATGAACAGGTAGGAGCCGAGCCCGACCGCGAGCGGGAAGATGAACTGCAGGGCGGTGGCTCCGGGCAGCGCCTGGTCCGAGGGGGTGACGCGGACGGAGACGGCCAGCATCCCGGTGTAGTGCATGCTGCTGACCGCGAGGCCCATCACCAGGGAGGCGACGGCCACGGCCGCCGGCGATTTGATGTTGAGGGCGGCCCAGAGGGCGGCGGTGGCGGCGACGACGGCGATGACGACGGAGAGCCCGACGGTGAGCGGGTCGTAGGCGACCCGGCCGTGCAGGCGCAGGGCCGCCATGCCGAGGTAGTGCATGCTCGCGACGCCGGCTCCGGTGGTCAGACCGCCGAGGACGAGGGACCGGCCGCGGGCCGTGCCGTAGCCGACGGCGAAGACGCCCGCGCCGACGACGAGCACCGCGACGAGCAGGCTGAGGATGGTCAGCGGCACGTTGTAGTGGATCTCGGTGCCGGTGACGTGGAAGCCGAGCATCGCGACGAAGTGCATCGTCCAGATGCCGGTGCCGATGGCCGAGGCCGCCGTGAGGAGCCAGTTGCGGCGGGAGGCCCCGGTGGCGGCGAGCGCGCGGACGGTGCAGCGCAGTCCGAGGGCGGCACCGATCGATGCCATCACATACGACAGTGCGGGTGTCAGCCAGCCATAGGCGGCGTGGTCCAGGTGTCCCATGGCCACGGGACGCTAGTCCGGGTGAGGGCACGAACAGGGGGAGCATTTCGAAAGCCGCTGGAACTGCTGGAATATGACAGAGATACGTTCATCTCCGATCACGCCACGTGCCAGCTTGCACACGGCCCACGGGCGGGCGACGGTACGGGATCATGGGGGCATGAGCCGTACGAACGAGGACCACACACACGTGCAGGAGTTCTTCGGGGCACGCGCCGCCGACTGGGACCGCAAATTCCCCGAGGACGGGCCCGCCTTCACGGCCGCCGTGGGCGAACTGGGCCTGGGCCCCGGCGACCGGGTGCTCGACGCGGGCTGCGGGACGGGCCGGGCCCTGACCCCGCTGCGCGCGGCCGTCGGCCCTTCCGGAACCGTGCTCGGCGTGGACCTCACCGAGCGGATGCTGGCCGCCGCGCGGGAGGCCGGGCGGGACGCCGATGGCACCCTGCTGCTCGCGGACGTGGCCCGGCTGCCGCTGCGCGACGGATCCCTCGACGCGGTGTTCGCGGCCGGGCTGATCGCACACCTCCCCGCCCCTGCGGCGAACCTGCGCGAGCTCGCCCGCGCGGTCCGCCCCGGCGGGCGCCTCGCTCTGTTCCACCCGATCGGGCGAGCGGCGCTCGCCGCCCGCCACGGTCGCGAGCTGACCCCGGACGACCTGCGGGCGGAGCACAACCTCCGCCCGCTGCTGTCCGGTTCGGGCTGGGACATGACCTCGTACGCCGACGAGGACGCCCGCTTCCTGGTCCTGGCGGCCCGCCGCCCCTGAGCCCTTCGGACCCTACGTCGCCCCGCGCACCGGGCCGCCCCGGCGCCCGGCGGCTACGCGGGCGGCTGGGCTTCGGCTTCGGCCGGGCGGCGCGGATGCGGCACGGGGCAGCCGCCCGCGCCGGGCACGGGGAACGTACCGAGCTCGCCGACGTCGTAGCCGTCCGGGTAGCCCTTGATCTCCGGGTTCTGACGGGAGTAGTGAGGGGCCCGGCGGGGCGGCAGGAGCCGCACCGCGCGGCCCCGCAGCCACAGCGCGCCCCGGACCAGGCGCTGGAGTCCGGGGCCCGGGGGCTCGTAGCGGAAGGCGCTGAGCAGCGGCTCGTCGAGGAGGGTGAGGCTCGCGCGGCGCACGGCGGGGGCCAGCGGGGCCGGGTACCAGGACGCCATGAGGTCGAGGGTGGAGTCGGCGACCTCCCGGCCCCCTTCGTCCCAGCCGAAGTGCGCCTGTTCGTAGGCGTTCAGGGTGGTCTCGAACTCCTCGTAGGAGCCCGGAACGTCCTTGATGCCCAGATGGCGGCCGAGGGTGGCGTAGTAGTTGGCGCAGGCCCGCCGCTCGTGGTGGGTCAGCGGGCGCCAGCCGTAGGCGTCGATCCAGCGGGCGGGGATCACGACGAACGTGCACAGGACGTAGCGCATGTCGTCGTCGGAGATGTCGTAACTGCGGTGCATCTGGTTGACGCGACGGATCGCGGTGCGCGCCGTGTCGCTGTCGAAGCCGTGCTCGACGACCGCGTCGAGGAGCAGCGTGGTGTCGTCGTAACGCTTCTGGGCGCGCCGGGTGAATTCCGCCGTCTCGGCCAGCAGGCTGCCGATGGAGGGGACGGCGTAGGTGCGGAAGAGCGCGAGTTCCAGGGCGCGGGTGAAGTCCCACGGGAACTCATAGGTGGCGGTGAGCCGGTAGATGGCCAGGAAGTCCTTGTCGGGGTCGAGCCGGAGGATCTCCCTCAGCCGGTCGTAACGCTGCACCGGTGTCCCTTTCTGTGGCGGGTGCCCAACTCTACGTGCAGGTAGCGGGCTTGGAAATCGCCGCCCGTGGACTCTCGACGCGCGTATTACCCGCTGGTTAAGGTGCGCCGACGAGAGAGCGATCGGGAGGCCACGTGTCCGCTGAGGAGGATGGGGGTTCGCTGTTCGTGCTGACCGCCGTACTGCTGACCCCCACGCAGTTCCCGACGGCGTTCGGCGACGACTTTCCGCAGGCCTGCGCCCTCCTGGGCGTGCCGCCGGTCGCCGACGGATACGGGCTGGTGCTCGGACAGGACGCGGAGGGTGCGCGCTGGACGGTCGTCGTCGACGACGTTTCGCTCGTGGCCACCGCGATCGCCTCCTGGGACTGCGGCATGGAGTACGAGCTGTCGCCCGACGAGAGCACGATCGTGCTCTCGCTGGCGGGCTGGCCGCTGGATCTGACGGTGGCGGCGCCGGGCATCCCGGAGCCGCACGACCCCGAGCAGGGCGCGGACGGCACGGGGCGGGTGCCACTGGCTCCGCCGTCGGCGGAGTCGTGGGGCCCGGTGCAGCGGCGCATGGGCGCGGACCAGATCGCCCGGGAGTGGGCGGACTGGCGCGAGCGGGTCGCGACGGACGGCGGGGCCGCCGCCGCGGCGCACCCCGGGCTGGCGCGGGCGCTGCGGGAGGCCACGGGATACGCCCAGGAGGCGCCACCGCCGGGCCGGGTCCGGTCCGCCTTCGCGGGTGAAGGCGTGCGGACCATCCGGGCGGACGGGCCCGGATGGTCCCTGGTGGCCCGGACCGACGACGCGGCCTTCGTCCTGCTGGACGAAGAGCCGGGCGAGGTCCTGACCGTCCCGCGCGCGGGCGACGCGGAACTGCCCGAACTCCCGGAGCTGCTGGCGGCCCTGGAGCGGGTGGCCACCCGGCCGTCCTGACGCCCCGCGGGGTGCCCGCGGGCCCGCGCGCTCCGGTCGCCCCGGAGCCCGGTCGCGAGTCGGCGCGTGCGGCGCAGGCCGCCCGCCGGCGGACGGCGATGCCTTGAGCCGGCGCAGTCGACCGACCTGGCCTCAGACGCGTTCGAGCGGAACGTGCGGAATTTCCGGCAGGGTCACCGTGATGGCGTCGCCGGGGCGGATCGTGCCTCCCCGGCGGACCACGCCCATGATCCCGGCCTTACGGACCACCCGGCCTTCCTCGTCCCGGCCGACGACCTGCTTGAGCAGCCCGTCCTGGAAGGCGTTGATCTGCGGGCAGGGATTGCGCAGCCCGGTCACCTCGACCACCGCCTCCTCGCCGAGGCGCAGGAGGGCGCCCGTCGGCAGCTCGTGCAGGTCTATGCCCTCGGTGGTGACGTTCTCCCCGAGCTGTCCCGGTCCGACGTTGAATCCCGCCGCGGCCACCTCGTCGAACAGCTCCCGGTGGATCAGGTGCACCTGCCGCAGATTCGGCTGGGTCGGATCGACGGCCACCCGTGAACGGTGTTTGACCGTGACCCCCGCGTGTACGTCGCCCTCCACCCCCAGGCCCGCGAGCAGCGTGATGCTCTCCCGGTTGGGCTTGGTGAACGAGTACTCGGCATTGCTGCTGACCGCTCTGATCTGTGCCCTGCTCATCGCCCCCCCCTGCGGCCTTCAGCGGCCGAGTTGCTTCCTGGACATGCCCCGCAGACGACGCTTCTGGGAGGAGTCCAGCAGGAGATACGCCACCACCGGGACCCCGATCAGGACCGCCAGTCCTGCCCAGAACCCGAGCAGGGAATACAGCACGATGGCTGCCACGACCGCGCCAACGGCGATCTTCGCGCCCTTCGACATCTGCGGACACCTCCTTCTTCCACGTCGACCACTCACCTGTGACAACGCGCCACGGGGGCCGTGCGTTCCCGGCCACCCGGGCGGTCTTCGAAGTGACCGGCCGTCTCCGCCCCGGCGGCGGCCCGGCCGGACGAGGAGGCGCCGGTGCTGCGCCGGGCCCGTGCCCGCCGGACGGCGCCCGACGGGGAACGGCGGCTGCGTCCGGACCCGGACGGCCGCGGGTGGCCGCTGCGCCGCATGTCGGGCCGACGGCACCTGGCGGGCCCCTCGGCCCCCGGCCCACCCGCCCCACCCGGTTTCGGCGTGGTGTGGCCGACGTAGTGCTTGCCGGGGACCGGGAGCCGCACGACGATGGGGGCGCTCCGCGCACCCGCGGCGCCACGGTCCCTCGGGAGGGTGACATGGGCGGTCCGTCGTTCGCGCTGCCGGGCGGGGCCGATCCCGTCGAGCGCACGCGCGTCCTGCGGCGGGCGCACGAGGCCTTCACCCGGGACGGACGCGTCGAGCCGCCGGTCCGGGCTGTGATCGCGAAGTCCTGGCGGCGGTGCGCGCGGGCGCGGGTCAGCCCGGAGTGCGCGCCCCGGCTGGAGCTGGCCGGGGCGGACCTGCGGGACTACCGCGCGGCACACCCCCTGGCCCGGGTGATGCCCCTGTTCCGGGACCTGGTCGGGGCGTTCGCGGCGCACGGGGCCCATCTGCTCGCGGTGTGCGACGCGCGCGGCGCGCTGCTGTGGGTCGAGGGGGAAGCGGCGACCCTGCGGCGGGCCGAGCGGCTGGGCTTCGTACCGGGGGCCCGCTGGGCGGAGACCGCGATGGGGACCAACGCCCCCGGCACGGCGGTCGCGCTCGGGGAACCGGTCCAGGTCTTCGGGGCCGAACACTTCAGCCGCCTCGTGCACCCCTGGACCTGCGCGGCGGCTCCGGTGCGCGATCCCGCCACCGGGCGGGTGCTGGGGGCGGTCGACATCACCGGCGGCGACGGACTGGCCCACCCCCACTCGCTCGCCTTCGTGCAGGCGGTGGCCCGGGCCGCCGAGGCCCAGCTGGCGCTGCTCGCGCCGCCGCCGGCCGGCTCGGCCCGGGACAGCCTCACGGCCCTCGGCCGCGACGAGGCCCTGCTGGTGCTCGGCGGCCGGCGGATCGTCCTGGGGCGGCGGCACAGCGAGATCGTGGCGCTGCTCGCACACCATCCCGAGGGCCTGTCGGGGGAGGAACTCGCACACGCGCTCTACGAGAACGAGTCGGTCTCGGCGGTGACCCTGCGCGCGGAGGTGTCCCGGCTGCGCACGCTGCTGGGCGCCGGGAACCTGCTCTCCCGCCCCTACCGGACCGCCGCCCCGGTGGAGGCCGACTTCGCCGCGGTCACCCGGCACCTGGCCGCCGGCGCGGTGTCGGCCGGACTGTCCCGGTACGCGGGCCCCCTGCTGCCGGCCTCCGGCGCGCCGGGCATCGTACGGCTGCGGCGGCGCATCGAGGACCAGGCACGGGCGGCGGTGATCGCCCGCGCGGACGCGGGACTGCTGACCGACTGGGTGTGCAGTGCGTGGGGCGCGGAGGACCCGGAGGTGTGGCGGGCGCTCGCGGCGGCCCTGCCGCCGGAGGGCCGGCCGGCCGCGCTGGCCCGCGTACGGGCCCTGGACGCGGAGCTGGGCGGCGGCCCGCAGCGGGTGCCCCGGCGGTACGCAACGTACCCGCAACCCGCCCGCTCCTAGCCTCCTCCCCGAGCGCCGTCCGACGGTGGCCGGCGCCCGGCAAGGGGAGGAACACCATGGCCCGTTACGCTGCGCCCGGTACCGAGGGCGCGCTGATGGCGTACGCGTCCCGCTACGACCACTTCATCGGCGGCGAGTACGTCGAACCGGCCCGGGGCCGGTACTTCGAGAACCCCTCCCCCGTCAACGGCCTGCCCTTCACCGAGATCGCGCGGGGCACGGCGGAGGACGTGGAGCGGGCCCTGGACGCGGCGCACGCGGCGGCCCCCGCCTGGGGCCGCACCTCGGTCGCCGAGCGGTCCGCGGTCCTGCTGCGGATCGCGGACCGGATGGAGCAGAACCTGGAGGCCCTCGCGGTCGCGGAGACGTGGGAGAACGGCAAGCCGGTCCGTGAGACCCTCGCTGCGGACATACCCCTGGCGATCGACCAGTTCCGCTACTTCGCGGGCGCGCTGCGCGCCCAGGAGGGAGCGCTGAGCCAGCTCGACGACGACACGGTGGCCTACCACTTCCACGAGCCGCTGGGCGTGGTCGCCCAGATCATCCCGTGGAACTTCCCCATCCTGATGGCCGTGTGGAAACTCGCCCCGGCGCTCGCGGCCGGCAACACCGTCGTCCTCAAGCCGGCCGAGCAGACGCCGGCTTCGGTGCACTACTGGCTGAGCCTGGTGTCCGACCTGCTGCCGCCGGGCGTGGTGAACGTCGTCAACGGTTTCGGCGAGGAGGCCGGCAAGCCGCTCGCGTCGAGCCCGCGCGTGGCGAAGGTGGCCTTCACCGGGGAGACCTCGACCGGGCGCCTGATCATGCAGTACGCGGCCGAACACCTGAAGCCGGTCACCCTGGAGCTCGGCGGCAAGAGCCCGAACCTGTTCTTCGACGACATCTGGACGACGGACGACGACCTGCGCGACAAGGCCCTGGAGGGCTTCACGATGTTCGCGCTGAACCAGGGCGAGGTCTGTACGAGCCCGTCGCGCGCCCTGATCGAGCGCGGCCGGTACGGCGATTTCCTGGACGCGGCGGTCGCCCGTACGGAACTGATCGTGCCGGGTCATCCCCTGGACACGGACACGATGATCGGCGCGCAGGCCTCGGAGGAACAGCTGAAGAAGGTCCTGTCATACGTGGAAATCGGCCAGCGGGAGGGCGCGAAGGTCCTCACGGGCGGCGGGCGCATCGACCACGGCGGTGACCTGGCGGGCGGTTTCTACGTCCAGCCCACCATCTTCGAGGGGGACAACCGGATGCGGATCTTCCAGGAGGAGATCTTCGGTCCGGTGGTGTCGGTGACGTCCTTCCAGGACTTCGACGACGCCGTGCGCATCGCCAACGACACGTCCTACGGCCTGGGGGCCGGCGTCTGGACCCGCGACATCAACACGGCCTACCGCGCGGGCCGCGCGATCCAGGCGGGCCGCGTCTGGACGAACTGCTACCACGCCTACCCGGCCCACGCTGCTTTTGGGGGCATGAAGCAGTCCGGCATAGGCCGCGAGACCCACAAGATGATGCTGGAGCACTACCAGCAGACGAAGAACTTATTAGTAAGCTATTCCCCCAAAAAGCTCGGCTTCTTCTAAGAAGTTGAGCACGGTGCCTGACCTGCGCAAACGGCCGGTCAGGCACCGTTGCCCTGGTCTCGAGACGGCTACCGAAGTCGGGTGATTGCAGAGTTCACTTGCCTCCGATATCTCACTGCACAGGGAAGATCCGGGCCGTGCACGGGCCAGCGCGATCGCCGGTCCACCGCGCATACCAGCAGACGCAGAGCCCTTTCCAAACTGATGGTGGCGGGCGGTCGTTGTCGGGGATGGGCTGCACAACCGCGTTCACGACCGGGGACGCACCGGTCACACCGAACGGGGTGTTGCGCAGCACGAGCAGCTGCAGCGCACTGACCAGGCAGAGCGCAAAAACGCTCTGCAGAACCAGAACCATCCCCAGCGCGACCACGGCCTTCTTCAGCACGTCAAGACCTGCCCGCCCGCAGCTGCCCCAAGGCCCGCGCCGCGTCCGGGCAGGCCGTTCGAGCACTTGACGGCTTCCGCCGATCAAGAGCCCCCAATCCGACCGGGCCCTTACGCATCGATCCCATGCGTGAACGCTTTGTTCGCTTGGCGTGCCGGGCACCCCGGGCAGTGCAACTGGATGAGCACGAACCCCTTGGGCGCCCGACAGCCGGGCAATCCCGGCCGTCACCAGCAGGGCCCCGGCCAGCGGGGCGAGGTCTCTCCTCGACCACCATCACCACGATGGCGGCGAGGCTGTACAGCGGGTTCGCGGCCCGACGCTGTCGGATCACGAACGCGGCAAGCGCGACGACGAAGACGACGCCGAGGCCCACCAGGATTGCGCCGGCGTTCGGAGCGACGGCGAAGTTGATGCCCAGAATGAGCGAACCCACCAGCAGCACCGAGAACACGCCGCCGAGGTTGTCCACGGGCTTGGTCGTCTCGTTCACGTGCGCGGGAACGCAGAACCACGCCATTGCAAAGGACACGACCGCGATCGGCACGGTGACCGGGAACACCGAGCCCCACCAGTAGCTCCCGAGCAAGATCCCCGACAGCAGCGGGCCGAGCGAAGCGAACGCGGCTCCGATCGCCGACCACAGCGCGATCGATCGCGTTCGGCTGGGGCCGCTCCACAGTGCCGCGATCAGCGCGAGGGTAGTCGGGTAGCACATGCCGTCGGCCACCCCGCCGACGATCCGGGCAACGATGAGCACCTCGATGTTCGGCGCGTACGCCGCGAGGAAGGAAAGCGGCAGCGACAGCGCCGAGCCCGCCAGCAGCAGCAGCAGTTTGCGGCCTTGACGATCCCCCAACGCGCCGAGGTAGAACACCGACGCGGCCATACCCAGGTTGTAGCCGACCGCGGTCAAGTTCAGCTCGGTCTGCGACGCGTCAAAGGTGCGCCCGATCGTGGGTAGTGCCACGTTGGCGACCGCGAGGTTCAGGTTCGCTACAGCGGCCGCCAAGATCAGCGCGGTGAGGACGAGCGGCGCGTGCTCGGGGCCGGCCGAGAGTCCACGCTGACCAGCGGCAAGTCCGTTCTGCCCACCCGGGCACCCTCGGCGATCAGGCCTTCCAGCAGGGCGGTGAACACACCGGCGTCCCGCCAGACACGGAAACGGCCGTAGACGGTCGCCCAGGGGCCGAACTCGGCAGGCATCTCCCGCCACTGACCACTGGAACGGAACCGCCAGATCACCCCCTCGAACTGCTCCCGCAACCGCTCCGGATACGGACCGTACCTACCGATCGGCAGATACGGCTCGATGAACTTCCACTGAGAATTGGTGAGTTGCCTACGCGTAACCATCACAGTCCTACCGGGCTCCACCCCGCGAAGAGGGCGGAACCCGGCAACTGATCACGACACCACACAGGCCCTAGCACGTCGAAGTGGCAGGGGCCCTCAGCCGTGAACCTGATCTGTCCGCCTCCGGCCTGAGCCGTGAGTGGACCGTCCGTGTCAGCCGGGGCTTCCGGCTCAAGAAGGACGGCCGGAGCCACCGGCAATGGGATCCCGCGCTACTGGCCGAATTCGAGGCCGCGGGCCAGGTGTACGAGTTCGTGCCGAGTCCCGACAATCTGGCGGTTCACCCCGGCCCCCTGGCGGCTCGGGCCGCTGCTCCGGGCATCTGCGGTCTGGCCTCGCGTCCCGCCCAGCAAGAAGGCGAAGGACCCGTCAGGGTCGTCTCGTGGGGGGGGGCAGGTGGTCTCGCGTTGATGATTGGGATGGCTTCCACACGTGGGTCGATACCGAGGTCAACACCGACACCAGGCGCATGCGGGGCAATCGGGAGAAGCTCAGAAAAGCGGTTGGGGACGAGAGTCACGCCGTCATCGGCGTGACCATGAATGCCCCGTGGCCGGCCCATCGTGCGCCCGCGAGTGACAGCCGGCTTCCCTCGATGGCACCTCTGCTCCCGCAGGAGTTCACCCATATCTGGCTCATCGGGACCGGATATCCGACCGTTGCCTGGCGTGGTACCCAGATCTGGGATGGTTCGATCCGACCAGGATCACCTGCCAGTACGACGGGCACAGGCCGTCGATGGTGCGCCTCCTGGTCCTGCTGAGCGTTTCAGCCGAGCCCAGGTTCACCATCCAGTGGTGCGGCATCCGCCGTGCACCGGCAGGTACCGCTGTGGCGTTGACCGCGCCGACAGCTCCAGCCTGGCGGGCGGCGTCTCCGGGAATCGCCGCGTCAGCAGCGAAGGAGACGTCAGGCCTCGCGGGCCGCCGCTCCGCTGAGGTGCGGCGCAAAGATGGAAAGCCTCCTGCCCGGCGTCCTCCATAGCCTGCAGAGCTACCGGATCCGTAGTCGGCGGAAGCCGTGGAGCCAGGCGATGGTCCGCTCTACGACCCACCGGTAGACGCCGAGGCCGGAGCCGTGCGGGACTCCGCGGCGGGCGATCACGGGTTTGACGCCGGTCGCCCAGACCGGGCGGCGGTACTTGTCGTGGTCGTGGCCGCGGTCGGCCAGGAGGGTGTCGGGTCGTCTGCGGTGCCGGCCGACGAGGCCGGCGACCGGCGGAATCTTGTTCAGCAGCGGCATCAGCCGGGTGACGTCGTTACGGTTCCCGCCGGTCAGCGACACGGCCAGTGGGATGCCCTGGCCGTCGACGATGAGGGGGTACTGCTGCCTGGACGTGCTCGGTCGACCGGGCTGGGCCCGCTTTGGGCCCCGTCGAGCGGCCCTGACGTGGGAGGAGTCGATCACCGCCCGCGACCAGTCCAGCTTCTTCAACAGCATGCCGGTATGCAGCACGAACAGGATCCCGCACAGGGCTTGGCGGTCCGGTTCGGATGGTCGTTGGTCTGGTCGTGGGGAAACGTCAGTCACGACCGTGGATCGTGTCGGATGAACTGTGGTCGCTCATCGAACCGTTGCTTCCGGAACCGGCGCCGAAGCAGGTGGTGGGCCGCCCGCGGGTACCGAAAGTCACGTGATCAACAGCTTCTGTCAGGACCTCTGAGCCGGGGCGCCGGCCGATCCGGCCGGCGTGGGCCACGGTGCCGTTTCACCGCTGATCAGGACGGCCCGGTCGTGTCGGCTGGAGCGCGTTGTCGAACACGTAGTCGGCAACGTTGGTGCCGATCTCCCTCCCGTCCTCGGCGTCCCAGCGGAAGTGCACACCCAGCCAGAGTCGGCTGAACTCGCCCTCCTGGGCGACCTGGCTGAAGCTGTTCATCTGGCGGGACAGAACGAGTGTGTGCGGGTCCTCGGAGTGTGCGGTGAACGAGACGTCGTCACGGTCGAAGTAGTGCTGCATCGCGCCTGCCCACGCAGCCGTGAAGTTGGCGTGCCCAGAGGTCCAGGCGGGGAAGCACAGGGTCCACGGTGCCCCCGAGCGGTCCGCACTGAGGGGCTCCCAGGTTGCGTTCGCGCCGCCCGTCGCCCGGACCGCGGACACCGGGCGCCACTCGTTGATTGGGCTGTCGAACTTGCTGTCCCAGGCTGCGATCCCGGCATCCGCCAACGACAGCGCCGACAGCGCGAACAAGCGGGTGGTCTCGTACGTGTCGAGCTTGAACTTCTTGGCGACGGTCCCGGTCAGCTGGAGCAGTTGCCCCGGGGGGTGGTAGGTGCCGTTCAGGTCGTGGTCCCAGAACCAGCCGACGACGGTCTGATCGTAGGTGCGCTCGGTGGAGTCGACGGCACCGACCCGTCGCACCTCGTCGACCTGGCGCGCGTACTGGCAGGAAAGTCTTGCGGCAATGGCGCCTGCCTGACTGAACCGACCATTTCAATGAGTTTTATAGGCGTCCTGCAACAGCGTGGCTACTCCATCAGGACGGGTAGGTCGTGGCTGAGCCCCCTCGCAGGTCGGGAGGGGGCTCAGGCCTGTTCGTTCAGCAGGACGCGGGCGGGATGCTCTGCTCGTACTTGAAGGCGTTGCGGGGGTCGTACTCCGCCTTGATCTTGCGCAGTCGGTCGAAGTTCGATCCCCAGTAGGCGGTCTCCCAGTCCTGCATGCCGATGTTCGGCACGTTGACGTAGGCACCGTCTACGTAGGGGCGCAGTGCCTGGCTGAATTCGGCGATCCAAGCCTGGGCCTGCGGGGTGAGCGGGTCGCAGACGCCCGGCTGGTCGGAGCGTGTCCCCCAGCCGGCGCCGGGCTCGGAGTAGAAGAGCGCGTCGCGGTGCGGGAACGCCGTGCCGCCGCGGGGGCTCTTCCTGACCGCCCCGCCGAACGCCTGCACAAAGAAGTTGCTGTCGTCCGTGGGCGCGTCCCGCATGAACGAGGAGATCACATCGATCGCCTTCCTCGGGAACGGCTTTCTGGTGAACTGCGAGAAGAACTTCCAGTTCGCGGGTTCGTCCGCGGTCGGGATCTGGAAGCCCGTATACACGTCGCCCCAGTTCCCTACCTGCACCGACACCTGGGGGCTGTCGACCGACAGGATCGGGGCCAGCAGCTTCTTCGCCTCCGCGGGTGTTCCTTCCGCCAGGACCGCAAACAGCAGGATCTGGTTCCGGTGAATTTCGAGCTGGGTGCCGAGGCGGTCGTCCGTGTACGGCGCAGTACGCTGATAGGCCTCGAAGATCCTGGACAGGTCGCCGATTCCGTCCCAAGTGGCCTGCAAATACGTGACGCTCCTCAGTGGGGCCACTTTGTAGGTGAGTGAGGTGACGATCCCGAAGTTGCCGTTCCCGGCTCCGCGCAGCGCCCAGAGCAAGTCCGGGTTGTTGTGCAGATCGGCCTTGACCACCTTGGCGCACTCGGCGCCTTCCGCAACGACGACCTCGGCACCGATCAGGCTGTCGCAGGCCATGCCGATCCAGCGGGTGAGGAAGCCGAGACCGCCGCCGAGTGTCGCCCCGGCCAGGCCCACGCTGCCTTCGGTCCCGGTCGTCACCGCGAAGTTCTGCTCCGCGAGCGTGGTCACCGCTTCCAGCTGGTTGAGTCCGGCGCCGACCGTCGCGACACGGGCGGCGCTGTCGATGCGGACCGACTTCAGCTCGCTGATGTCGATCACGAGGCCGTTGTCGATGTTCGACCAGCCCTCAGTGTTGTGGCGGCCGCTGCGGACCCGTAGCGCGACGTCGTTCTGCCGTGCCCATGTAAGGGCGTTGACCACGTCCTGGGTGTTCTGGGCGAAGACGATGACCAGCGGATAGCGAGAGATGAGCTGGTCCCAGCCGAGGCGGGCGTCCGTGTACCCGGCGTCGTCGGGGCGGACGATGCGGCCGGTCAGCTTCGCCGGCAGGCACTCCGCGTTCGCGGACGCCTCCTTCACGGCGCTCGCACCATGGGCCTCGGTGGCCGCGAGGCCCTGCGCGACGACCGCACCGGCACCGGCGGCCGCCGTCGCCTTGAGCACTTTACGACGGGAAAAGTCGTTCATGGTCCGTTTCCTCTCGGCCACCAGTGGGCGCGAATTATTCACTTGCGGGCGATTTGGGCGAAGTGGACAGTAGCAAGGGTGACCGCGGTGGACTGCATCGACACACTCGCAACCAAGGCCGAAACGGCCCAACGGCCGTGGCCCAGGCACGAACCCGGTGTGCTTGGTTGGTGATACGACCGCCCTGGCCGGCCAACCCACTTGCGTCTCGGCTGCCAGCTCCTTCAGGCAGCCGTGGGCGTTCGACCGAGGCCCGGCGGCCCAGCAGGCCGGAGAATCACCTCGGTTGGGCCTTGGGCGAGCCTCCGGGCCGCTCCCGGGCAGGTTGGGAATGCGCTCGTCCCGCGGGTTCGCGGACACCTTCGGCCGAGAGGCTTCCGACAGCCCCTGTGGTGGCCGAGCTTGCCGCGGTGGGCCTGGGTGAGGTGGGCGTCGAGGGTAGGTGCTCCTCACCCACCTCCCCCGGTGGTTCAGCCCCGTCACACCCTGCCCCGACAGTTACCACGCACCTCGACTGGTGGCCTGGGACATCAGCGTTGACCGGCCCTGGCTCGCGGTGGACTGCGCGTTGGATGGCACGCCCGAACCAGCACCGAATCTACGAGCCTTCATGCGACAGCAAGGGATCCTGCATGGGGCGAGTCCGCTCGCGGTCGCGTGCCAGTTCGTGGGGGGCCTGCACCGGGCTCACCGGAACGGGCTGGGTCCAGCGCACAGCCCCGGCCCCGCCGCGCTGCCCTACGTTGGCGGCCCGGGCGGACCGTGGCCAGATCCACGCGGACAGGGACACCTCCAAGCCGCTGCCGCTCCGGAGGACAGCCTGCAAGGCTCACCGATTCGACGGCGCGGGCTTCGATGTCACTCTGTTGGGGCCCAACCAGCCAGACCATGTCCGCAAACGCCCTACGGGGCTTGATCCATGGAGTGGGCACCCCCTCGACACTCGACGAGGCATGGCCCCAAACCAGCGACAGCGGCGGCTTCGACTCCGCGCTTTGTTGACTGTCCACAACGCTGCACACGGACTTCCGCGACACACCGACAGAAAGACGCGGTCTCGAACGAGAGCCCACCTGAAGCTGCACGCATTAGCCTCGATCTTTCGTGACGGTCCGTCGAGTTCTTCGGCGGGCCGTTTCGGCTGTCCGGGGTGCTGATAGGCAGGGTGGTGGCCCGGCTGTCGCGTCGGGTGGGCGCCGGGTTCCACGGTTCCGGTGGGGTGGTTCAGGTTCGCTGGGGTGGGCCGTTGCTGCTGGTCAGCCGGGGTTCGGGAGGGCATCGAGCCGCTGGATCGCGGTGGTGATCACGTCGGTCCATGGCCAGTGGCGGCCGAACCGAAGGTGCCGGCGGCGGGCGGTGGTGACGTGCTGGGCGGCGGCGGAGAACAGTCGCAGCCGCAGTCGGCGCGGCTCCCAGAGGCGGGGCTTGCCGGTCAGAGCGAGCATCGGCATCCAGGCCAGCAGATCGAGCGCGAGCTGGACGATCTCCAGCCAGATCCGGTTCTGCGCGGTCTCATGCAGGGGCAGGTTGCGCAGACCAGTGGCACGGGCGGCCCGGATGCGGTCCTCGGCCCGGGCCCGCTGACGTTGCCGCAGTTCGAGGGCCGCGATGGGACTGTCGGTGGTGTTCGTGGCGAAGCAGGTCAGGCGCATGCCGTCAGCATCGGTGAAACGCAACTGGGCACCAGGGTGAGGCCGTTCCTTCCGCACGATCAGCCGCATCCCCCTCGGCCAGCCCTTCAGCGCGTCGCCGTCGAGCTCGGCCACCCAGGCGCCGTCGCGGACCTCGCCACCCGGCTCGATCGCGGGCGTCCAGGCCGAGGCGGGCACCTTCAGCACCGCCTGGTGAATGGTGTCGGTGATGGTCATCCCGACCGAGTACGACAGCCACCGGCCCCGCTTCGCCAGCCAGGCCACGAACTCGTGGGTGCCGCCCGCGGAGTCGGTACGAATGAGCGTGGACCGGCCCCGCCGATACCGCTTCGGCATTTGGGACAGCGCGAGTTGAGTGGCGCTGATGTGGTCGGAGGCCGTGTTGCTGCCGGCGTTTCCGGGCCGCAGCAGGGCTGCCACCGGCTCCCCGGTGCCGCCGCGTCCGTGGTCGACGAACCCCATCAGCGGGTGATGTCCGTAGGTCTTCTTCCAGGTTGCGGCTGCGTCATGTTTGTCGGAGTGGGCCAGTACCAGCACTCCGTCCAGGTCCACGGTTACCTGACCTGCGGCGTCCGGCGACGAAGCACCGGCCAGCTTCCAGACGTGCTCGCGCACTTCGGCCCGGGCGGACCGGATCGCGGTCAGCGCTCTGGGGCCGGCCGCGGCGAGGGTGTCGATGAGCCGGGAGACGGTCGGGTCGGAGGCCACCGGCCCGAACACGGCCGGCTCCGCGCGCAGCATCCCGACATCAGCCAGGCAGTCGCCGCCGAGTGCGACCGCGAGGGCCACGTCCAGCAGGATCTTGCCCGGATCGTGCACCGCCCGAGCCTTCCGCCACGGCGCGAGCGCCGACGATATCGCGGCATCCAGGCCGGTCTTGCGGATGGTCTGGGCCAGCAGTACCCCTCCGGCCTGGGAGACCACCGACTGGCCACCGCCCTCGATGCGGACATGCGGGTAGGGCCCGATACGCTTCTTCACCTGAGGAGTGCTTCTTTCCACACGACGAACAGGACCCTAGACAAGTCCCATCGTCCCAGGCCAGGAGCACTCCTCACTTTTTTGATCAAGTCTCGGACAGGCCCACTCGTGAAAGCCCGAGGCTAGGTTCCCTTGGCGAGGGTCGTCCGCGGTGAAACTGCCCCTTGGCTCGCCTTCCGGGGCGCGTAGGGCAAAGGGAAGCAGCCAGCAGGAGCTGCCCGGTGGGCGGCGTGCGCGAGGCAGTAGCGGGCCACCGAGGGGCGGACGAGGCGGCGCAGGGCGGCGCGGGATCCCGTGCCGCCCACCAGGAGGTCATCGGGATCACGGGCAACGTCCACGAGAGCCGGACCCGGAGTCCCACGTACCATGAGGGCCGCGAGGGTGACACCGGGTTTCACACCACCGAAGGCCGTATCGAGGACCTCGCGGAGTCTTTCGACTGCCCCGGCGCGGCATTCCGCCAGGACAGCGGGCCCGAGATCGTTGCGGCTCCCCAGTTCACCGCCAGGGGATCGCCAGGCCAGGACGACCCACAGCTCCGCACCGCACACGGGCCTCTGCCGCCGCGCTGTGCAGCGCGGTCAGACTCCCCGGGGTGCCCGTCGGGCATCTGCGGCTGCCCGGTGCAGGGCGGCCAGACTCCCCAGGGTGCCGGTCACACCGACCACGACTCTTCGCACGACCTGTTCCCTCTCCTCACCGTCCAGCCTCCGGTCCTCATGGAAAGGCCGCTAGGTACGGCGGAGCCATGTCCTTGACGGTTTTCTGGCAGAGAGGTCCACAACCCTGACGCACTCCTGATGGCCTCCAGCTCCTGTCGTGTCAGTGATCCGTATGGAGTGGGCCGGTGGCCGTATGGGTCCCGTTACGGTGTGACCGCTGAGGCGCAGGGGCGGGGATAGCTTCGGTTGCACGTCCCGGACCGCCTCCCCGCGCCGGGACGTCACCTGCCACTCGTGGTTCCCCGAGGAGGGCCCCATGTGCTTGTTCCAGTACGACGAATCCGACTCCGAGCCTGAGGAACAGAGCCCGGCCGGGCCTCTGTACGTGCCCGCCCGGCCGGGAGGAGCGCACGTCGTCGTGCGGCTGTTCCGCACCCCACTGGGGGTCCGTACCGCCGTCGGTTTCACCAGCCCGGAGCGGCTGGCCGCGACGCTCGGTACGGCCCAGCCCTGGATCCGGCTCTCCGAGGCCGTGCTCCGCGCGATGGCCCGGCCGCTCGGCGTATCCCTGCTGACCGTCGACCCGGCTCTCACCGCGCCCGCGGTTCCCGCGGCGGGTGCGGCCGGACCCACCGGAGCCCCGCTCACACGAGTATCCGAGACCACGGCCCGCGCGACCTGAAGGGGAACAGATCATGACCATCGCCGTTCTCCCGGAGATGCCTGCCGACGCCGGTGAGCTGTCCGTATGGCCCTCATCCGCAACACCACTCCCGCACGGCGCCCTGGCCGTCGGCGGAGTTCCCCTCAGCGAGATCGCCGACCGGTTCGACACGCCGACCTACGTGCTGGACGAGGGCGAGGCGCGGGCGTTGCCGGCGGTATCGCGAAGCCTTCCCCGACACGAACGTGCTGTACGCGGCCAAGGTGTTCCTCTCCCGCGCCATGGTCCGCTGGGTCCAGGAGGAGGGGCTGGGCCTGGACGTGTGCTCGGCCGGAAAGCTGGAGCTCGCCGTCACGGCCGGCTTCCCGCCGGAACGAATCGTGCTGCACGGCAACGCGAAGTCGCCCCAGGACCTGGCGGCCGCGCTCCGGCTCGGTGTGGGGCGGATCGTCATCGACAGCCCGTCCGAGATAGCGCGCATCGCGGCCGCCGTCGGGCCCCCCGGCCGCCAGAAGGTCATGGTGCGGGTGGTCCCGGGCGTCTCGGCCGGTGGCCACGACAAGATCCGCACCGGTACCGAGGAGCAGAAGTTCGGGCTCTCCCTCGCCGACGGCGGCGCTCAGCACGCCGTCGCCCGGATCCTGGGCCAGCCTCAGCTCGAACTCACGGGGCTGCACTGCCGCATCGGCTCGCAGATCACCGAGGTGAAGCCCTACCTGGTCGCTCTGCGCCGCATGATCGGGCTGATGGCCCGCATCCGTGACACGCACGGCCTGGTCCTGCCCGAGCTCGACATGGGCGGCGGCCACGGCATCGCCTACCGGCCCGGCGAACCCGCCCTCGACCTCACCGCGCTCGCCCGCCGGATGCGTACGGAACTCGTCGACGGCTGTGCCGCCGCGGGACTGCCCGTGCCCCGGCTCGCCGTCGAACCCGGGCGGGCCGTCGTGGGCCCCGCGGGAGTCGCGCTCTACCGGGTGCTCGCCGTCAAGCACACCGGCGAGAACGTGTTCGTCGCCGTGGACGGCGGCATGAGCGACAACCCGCGGCCCGCACTGTACGGGGTGCGGTAAGCGCCCCGGCTCGTCGGCCGCCACTCGACGGCGGGGCTCCGTACGGCCACGGTCGTCGGGCGGCACTGCGAGGCGGACGACATCCTCGCCTCCGACGTCCCGCTGCCGGGCGACGTCCACCCCGGCGACCTGCTCGCCGTACCTATGGCCGGCGCTTACCAGCTGTCCATGACCTCCGGCTACAACCTGGTCGGCCGCCCCGCCGTCGTCGCGGTCCACGAAGGCACGGCCCGGCTCCTCGTCCGGCGCGAGACCCCGGAGGACTACCGGATCCGGGACATCGGCGTCTGAGGCCACGGCGGATGACCTTCGCCGGCTGCACGGCGGGTGCGACGCGGGGCGGGCCGTCAGCTTCGACGGCCGCCCGGTGCCTGCAGCAGTTGGTCCAGCTCCGTTCCGGCCTCTTCGTATCCGGCATCGGAGATCCGCTGCAGCTCGCACAGGTCACCGGCCGCGGCCGCGCGTCGCGTAAGCAGCAGTCCGGCGTGTCGGGAACCCTCGTCCAACAGCTGGTCCAGTGCGGTCTCGTTGCCCGCGTCGGCTAGCTCGCGGAGGGTCTCCCGATCAACATTCGTGTTGTCCATGACTCCATGCTGCAACCCTGCCCCAGGGGCAAGGTCAAGTGGGACGATGGCCGGGTGATCACCATCGGGCAGCTGGCCGGCTACATCGGAGTGTCGATCAAGACCGTCCGCGTCTACCACGGCTAGGGACTGCTCCCCGAGCCCGACCGCGACGGGTCCGGCTACCGGCGTTACGACACGGATGAGCTCCGGCCGCTCCTCGGACTGCGGTTCGACGGGGGTGGCAGACCAAGGTGAGCAGGTACGTCTCCACCAACTGCGCCTGCGGTGCGTCCTGGCCGCCGCCGAACACCCCGTGATCGACTTCTCGCTGCGCCGCAGCCACGGCCCCGAGGCAGGCAGGGCGTCGGCCCGGCTCAGCGCGATGGTGGGGTTCGCCGGAACGAGCAACGTGGCCGCCGCCGTGCAGTACGGCCTTCCTGCCTCCGGCACGATGGCGCACTCGTACGTCGAATCCTTCCCCACCGAGCACGAGGCGTTCAGGGCCTTCGTCCGGGCCCACCCCGGCCCTGTCACCCTGCTCGTCGACACCTACGACACCGAGCACGGCGTCGAGGCCGCCGCGCAGGTCTTCCACGAACTGGGCGACCCGGCCGGCTGCGCGGTCAGGCTCGACAGCGGGGATCTCGACGCCCTCGCCCGGCGCGCCCGCGCCCTGCTCGACGCCGAGGGGCTGCAGGGCGTGCGGATCATCGCGAGCGGCGGCCTGGACGAATACGAGGTCAACGTTCTCGTGCGGGCCGGGGCGCCGATCGACGTGTACGCGGTCGGTACGAAGATGGGCGTGTCCGCCGACGCCCCGTACCTCGACGCGGCGTACAAGCTCGTCGCATACGACGGCCGCCCAGTAATGAAGCTCTCCTCCGCCAAGGCGACCGCACCCGCCCCCAAGCAGGTCTTCCGCCGACCGGGCCTCCAGGACGTCATCGGCCTGCGCGACGAGGACCTCCCAGAGGGGGCGGAGCCGCTGCTGCGGACCGTGATGCGGGGCGGGCGCCGGGTCGGTCCGCACTCCTCCCTGGCATCGGCGCGCGCCCGGTTCGAGACGGATCTCGCACAGGCCCCGGAGGCGGCACGCCGGATCGTCAGCCCCCGAGCGCCGGCGGCCGCCGTATCGCCCCGCCTGGCCGCCCTGACAGACGAGGTGAGGCGGCGCATCACCGCCTCGATCGAAAGTGACCTGCCATGCGGCACCACAGCGTCGCCGAGTCCGCTATGGGCGGCTCGCGGTGTGGTGGCGCATGAGCCAGCGGCGGAGTTCGTCGGCTCCCCACACGATGAAGGGGAAGGGGAGAGTGAGGGCGAGCATGCCGGGGGTGAGGGCGGCGGTGCTCAGCAGGTCCTGGAAGACGGGGGTGTAGATGAAGACGGCGGCCAGGAACAGTTCGAAGGCGATGCCCCACAGCAGTAGGGGGTTGGTCCACACGCCGACCGAGCGCAGTGAGACGCGTTCGGTGCGGGCGGCGAAGGCTGTGCCGATCTGCCCGGTGACCATGCCGAGGAAGGTCATGGTGGTGGCCTGTTGGTAGGCATGGTGCAGGGGCTGTCCGGGGCCGGTGGGGTCGCCGGGGTGCCAGCCTGCGTGGAGCAGGACGGCGAAGAAGCCGGCCATGGCGAGAGCTGCGCAGATCACGCCGAGGAACAGCCAGGCGCGCAGCAGCATCGGGGCGCGGATGACGCCTTCGGAGCGGGGTCGTGGGGGCTTTTGCATCAGTCCGGGTTCGGCAGGCTCGCGACCCAGTGCCAGGGCGGGCAGGGTCTCGGTGCCGATGTCGAAGGCGAGTAGTTGCAGCACGGTCAGGGGGAGCGGGACGGCACCGCCCGCCAGTGCGAAGACCAGGAACGGGGTGACCTCGGGGGTGGTGTGGGCGAAGATGTAGCAGATGAACTTGCGGATGTTGTCGTAGACCCGGCGCCCGGCCTGGACGGCGGCGGTGATGGTGGCGAAGTTGTCGTCGGTGAGCACCATGGTGGAGGCCTCGCGGGCTACGTCGGTGCCGGTGCGGCCCATGGCGACGCCGATGTCGGCGCGCCGCAGTGCGGGGGCGTCGTTGACGCCGTCGCCGGTCATGGCGACCACGTGGCCTTCGGCGCGCAGGGCGTCGGTGATCCGCAGTTTGGTCTCGGGTGAGCTGCGGGCGAAGATCAGCTCTCGGTGCGCGCGCAGCAGTTCGTCGAGCTGGTGCTCGGTCATCCGGTCGGTTTCCTCGCCGGTGATCACCGTCGGGTGCTCGCCTGCGATGCCGAGCTGGTGGGCGATGGCGGCAGCGGTCAGCGCGTGGTCGCCGGTGACCATGATGACGCGAATGCCGGCGGTGTGGCAGTCGGCGACGGCTGCGGACACCTCTGGGCGTGGTGGGTCGAGCATCGCTGCCAGGCCCAGCAGGGTCAGCTCCTTCTCGGCTTCCTCACGGCGTTCGGGCAGCGGTTGCCCGGCCTGGAGGCGGCGTTCGGCGACGGCGAGCACGCGCAGCCCCTGTCGTGCGTAGGCGTCCACCCGCTGCTCGACGCCGAGGCGACCCTCGGCGCTCAGTGGGTAGGGGCGGCTCTGGGGGTCCGCGATCGTGGTGCATCGCGGGATGACGTCCTCCGGGGCTCCCTTGGTGTCCACCCACACGCTGCCGTCGCGTTCGTCCAGGGTGGACATCAGCTTTAGTACCGGGTCGAAGTGGAATTGGCGACGGCGGTGTCGGTCGCGGTCCGCCGTGGTGGGGCGGTGGCCGAGCAGGGCTGCCCCTTCCAACAGCGCGGTCTCGGTGGGGTCGCCGATCGCACCGCCCTCGGCGTCGGGCTGGGCGTTGGTGCAGGCCGCCACCGCCACGGCGAGTTCACGCAGCACGGCATCGCCCGGCACGTCCGGAGGCGTGCCCTCCAAGGTGCGTTCCCCCGCAGTGGTCCACACGGTGCTGACCTGCATGTGGTTCTCGGTGAGGGTGCCGGTCTTGTCGGTGCAGATCACGTCGGTGGAGCCGAGGGTCTCCACCGCGCTCAACCGCTTGACCACCGCACCGCGCCGCACCAGGCCGCGTACGCCCAGTGCCAGTGCCAGGGTGATGACCGGCAGCAGTCCTTCGGGGACGTTGCCCACCAACAGGCCGACCGCGAACACCACGGAATTCTTGATCGACAGGCCGGCCACGAACGTCGCGAGCGGGAGGAAGGCCAGGCCGGTGAGCAACGCGATCAGGGCGATCAGCCAGGCCACTCGGCGGACCTGGGCCTCCAGCGGGCTCTCCTCACGCTCGACCCGCTCGGACAGGGCGGCGATCCGGCCCAGCTCGGTGTGCATGCCGGTGGCGAACACCACTGCCCGCGCCTCGCCCTCGCTGCAGGTCGTCCCGCTGAACACCAGGTCACGGGCGTGCAACAGCGGGACATGGACATCCAGCAGGTCCGCCGACCGGTAAGCCGGCATCGACTCCCCGGTGAGGGCGGACAGGTCGACCTCGATGCCGCCGTCCATCAGGCGGGCATCCGCGGAGATCCGGTCCCCCTCCTCGATCACCAGCACGTCGCCGGGCACCAACGTGCCCGCCCCGACCACCTGCACCTGGCCATCGCGCACCGCCTTGGCCTGCACCGGAAGATACGCGGCCAGCGCCTCCACCGCCCGTTCGGCCTGCATTTCCTGCACGAACGCGAACGCCGCGTTGACGATGATCACCACCACGATCGCCACCGCCACCGCGGCGATCCCCGCCACCCACGCCAGAGCGGCCGCTGCCCACAGCAGTAGCGCCAGCGGATGCGTGATCTGCTTCGCCAGCTCCCGCGGCCACCGCCGTCCGCCCCGTCGGCGCAGCTCGTTGGGACCGTAATGAACCAGCCGCCGCGCCGCCTCCCGCGCCGAAAGTCCCTGCCGGGAGCTGCGCAGGTCCCGCAGCAGCCAGTCCACCCGCTCAGTGGGATCCGGCTCCGGCCGGTCTTGCCGTGCCTCGGGCCCGGCCATCGGCCCGCCTCACGCCCCTGGTCGTCCTGGGCATCCGGCCGAAGCCCGGCAGATGCACCGGCACACAGCCAGGTAAGGACCGGTCTGCGCATCCGCGTGCACCGTGGTCGGCTTCACCTCGGACGTACCCGCCGCGGGGGTGAGCGAGTACCACCGGCTTGGCAGGCCCAGTCCGGACACCTCATCGGCCGGCTGTCTTCCGGCGACCGTTCGATCAGCGAAGAACACGTGGCGCCTCCCGTCGTCGGCCTCGACCGGCCGGCTGGTTCCCGCCATGAAGGCCGACTTAAAGACGGCTGCGGCGAAGGGCTCGCGAGCCGCGGCGATCGGCAGGATTGGTGAGGACCGGGCGCCCGGGAGCCAGCCGCTTCCGGAACGAGGAGTCGTGCGGCCGGCGCGGCACAGGGGTTCTGACTCCATGGTCGTACCCGCGTGAGGGGGCCGCATCCGGTCCTTGGAGCCCGCGCATGGGCCGGCCCGATCGCCGTCACTGCTCGCGAAGGTTCCATCGGGGTTCGACCAGCTGCCATTCCCGTTCCCACTGCTTGAAGCGGCGTCGGTCGAACGCCCAGCGGATCCCTTTGTGCGTGCCGCCCACGAAGGCGCTCGCGCCGAGCGCAGCGGTCGTGCCAGCCGCGATTCCCGCGACCGTCACGGACCCCGCGGGAGCGGGCGATGAGGTGGTGTTGCCATTGTCGTCCAGCCACAGCTGTGCCCGGTTTCCTTCCCGCTGCCCGGCGGCCACCCGGACCGTGGCGGTGTGGACCCCGGCCTGATCGCTCCAGCGGACCAGTGCGCGGGCCCCAGCACTCGTTCCGGAGCTGCCACCGTCGCTGCGGGCGTCGGCCAGGAGCTCAGCCGTGACGAGATGACGCTCGGCCACCTGCGTCTGGCGCAGCTGCTCGAAGTGCGTGTGGGCCGCGCTGCCGCCTGCCCATGCCACCAGCGGCAGCGCGGCGACCAGTACGGCCTTCAGCACCCGGTTGAGCCGGCGCTCCAGGCGGTCGGACGGCCTTTCCAGCGGGTTCGCGGCGCAGCCCGGCGGGCTTGTGGGGAACCGGTGTCGGCGCGCCGGTCCGGGCCCGTTTCCCTGGGAGTCTGGTGTGTGCATGGCCCGGCCTCCCGGACGGGTGTGACTGCCTCCATCATCGTTCGCCGACGCTCCGACCGCCATGGGTCCCCCAGTCCCCTGAGGGCGCCCGACCGGCCCCTGCACGAGCAGGGCGACGGGGCCATGCTCGATGTCCGGGAAGGCTTCACGATGCGGCGACAGGAAGTCGGCCATGGGACCGGTACCGGAGGTGTGGCAGCGGCGGCTCCACTACAGAACGTATGCGCGGGAAGTGGTCGGCCAGCGCCCGGACAAAGTCGGCTTGCGGCCCTCCATCGCGAGCACGAAGCCTCCTCCCCAGGCAGGTGCGCGGCCTGGTCCGAGGACAACCTCCCACCGCTGACACACTGTCAGGAAATGGGCCCGCCAAGCGTCAAATGAGCGTCAAGGCATCACCCTTAACACCCCTAACGCGTACCAGCAAACCTGCAGGTCAGACGCCCTTCCAGGTGGGGCAGGTGCCGGTCCAGGTGGCGATGAGGTGTTGGAGGAGGTCCAGGGCCTGGTAGAGGGTCAGGCCCTGGCAGGGGCTTTTGGGTTCCTCCGCTGTTCGGTCAGGAACAGGTGGGCGGCGGTGACGAGGGTGACGTGGCGGTGCCAGTCGGTGAACGAACGCCCCTCGAAGTGGTCCAGGCCCAGGGCGGTTTTCAGCTCTCGGTAGTCCTGCTCGATCCGCCAGCGTGACTTCGCCAGCCGGACCAGATCCTTGGCGGGGATCTCCCCCGGCAGGTTCGAGATCCAGTACTTCGCCGGTTCGCTCTCGCCCTCGGGCCACTGGACGATGAGCCAGGACAGCGGGATCGTGCCGTCGGCAGCCGGTTTCGGACGGCGCCCGGCGAGCCGGACCCGCAGGAACACAAAGTGCGAGCTCATCGCCCCTTTCGAGCCTTTGCGCCAGGCCACCGCACGGCCCCTGCCCCGGCCCGCGGCCAGCACATGCTCACGCAAGGAGACCGGCCGGGTGCGGTAACGGGGCAGCGGCCGGGGACCCAGCCCGCCGTAGTCGGGCTGGTGCGGCACCACGTCCTGGCCGTGGGCGGTCATCTCGCCCCTGACCTGCAACACGTAGGCAAGGCCGCGGTCGTCCAGAGCACGCCGGAAGTCGGCGTTGGCGCCGTAGCCGGTGTCCGCGACCAGGACAGCGGGCCGCAGCCCGCCGCCGGCGAGTTCATCGAGCATCTCCAAAGCGAGCTGCCACTTGGGCCGGTGATGCTCGCTGTCGGGGATCCGGCAGGCCTTGCGCCGCCCGGCCGCGTCAGGCCCGTCCCAGGAAGCAGGCAGAAACAGCCGCCAGGACAACGGGCACGAAGCGGTATCGGAAGCGGCTTGGACGCTGACCCCGATCTGGCAGTTGCCGACCTTGCCCAAAGTGCCGGAATACTGCCGTGCCACCCCGGGTGACGAGACACCGTCCTTGGGGAAACCGGTGTCGTCCACCACCCACACCTGCGGACGGACCGCTCTCACGGCCCGCCACGCCAACCCGGCCCGCACGTCCTCGACCTGCCAGGTCGAGGACGTCATGAACTGCTGAAGCTGCTGATGGTCCACCCCGAGGCGCTCGGCCATCGGCTGCATCGACTTCCGCCGACCGTCCAACAGCAGCCCCCGCACATACAGGGCACCCTTCTCCCGTTGATCCCGCCGCACCATCGGCGCGAACACCTCGGAAGCAAACTCCTCCAACCGACCCCGCACAGCCACAAGCTCCCCAGCCCTCATACAGCCAGCGAACTACCGAACACCCGACGTGACAAGACCAGCTAACAAAGCACTACTAGCTGGGCCCCAGGATCACCTCGTCGAGAGGTACGAAGACCAGGCGGCAGCGGGTGGGCAATCCTGCACGGACGGCGGCGATAGCCCGCTCGTCAGTGGCGGTGTCCACATAGACCGCTTCAAGAGCGCCGATCCGGTGCCCATTCGCGTCGAGGACGTCACAGTCGCGCCACTCCCGTACATCGACTGAATGGATCATGCCTCTGCGGCGCGACGACGGAGATACAACGACCCCGGCACATTCACACGCCGGGGTCGCCCTTCCGGACGCCACACGTGAGAGTGCGACGACCTATTTACTAGGATAGGCCCCTTGCGACGTTCCAGCAGCAGGGACTTTGTCCCGCCGATACAGGCCGGTCGATCGACATGGATTCAGCGCACCTCGATCAAGAAGCTCGCGACGACGACTGTGACCACCCGGGCAGTCGTTCACGACGTCGGACGGGTCGTGAAAATCGGCGGACCGTCGTCCCACCCCAGCCAGCACGAGCAGGCGACCAATCCGAGAACCGGGGCACCAGCTGAGCGCGCAGACATCCTCCCAGGGCCTTGCCGCCATCCTCGTCGTGGCCTGCGACGGCCTGCGGGAACTT
Organism: Streptomyces sp. AB3(2024); assembly: GCF_041862025.1. Classification (NCBI taxonomy): domain Bacteria; kingdom Bacillati; phylum Actinomycetota; class Actinomycetes; order Kitasatosporales; family Streptomycetaceae; genus Streptomyces; species Streptomyces sp. AB3(2024). The sequence continues at coordinate 4,889 of NZ_JBGWAB010000088.1, read as the reverse complement.
CCGCCGTCCGAGGCACTTGCGCCCTTCGTCAAACGATCCCTGGAGTGCCCGCAGATCCGGATCTGGCGGCTGCTTCCGGGGATGTACCGCAAGACAAGGAAATGCACCATGGCCGAACGGCCGATCCTGCTGTACGACGGCGACTGCGGATTTTGCACCCAAGCCGTCAACATCGCCGTGCGTCGGCTGGATCCCGACGCCGTCGTCACTCCCTGGCAGTACGCCGATTTGGAAGCACTGGGCGTCACCGCCGAACGGGCCGACCGGGAGGTCCTGTGGATCGAGCCCGGTTCGGCCGAGGTGCACGGCGGCGCGGAGGCGGTGGCGCAGCTGCTCAAACAGGGCCAGTGCCAGCGCTGGCAGGTCGCAGGGCAGGCCATGACGCTGCCTCCGATCAGCGGGATCGCCCGGCTCGTGTACCGGGTGGTAGCCCTGAACCGGCACCGCCTGCCGGGGGGCACGGCGGCCTGCTCCCTGCCTGCGCATCTGCGATCTGCCGAGCGTGATGGTGCATGACAGCGCACCCTCCAAGGTCTGAAGACGACACGGGGATTGTGGCCGCCTCTCTGTAACGGGGCATCCGGGCTGTGCGATTCCAGGACCCTGCCCACCACTGAGATGTCGTCGCAGCGACTGCGGCTCACCCCTCAAGGCGCGGTGAGTGAAGTCACCGGCGAGCGGCCGTGTAGACGAACCGGACCTGCGGCCTCCGACACCTGCTCCGACCTGGCGGGTTCGCGCCCCGCTAGCAGGCGGCGTTGAGCCCCGCATGACCATGGGGTCTTTCAAGCTCCTGGCGTGGGGGCCCGCTGTGGAGATCCTCGCCGATGTCGGCTATCAGGGCCTGAGACCTCTGACCGGCGGCCTCGGAGTGACGGCTCCGGACAGCAAGTTCGGCGAGGACGCCCGGCTTTACGGACGAGGCGGGGCGTCGCCGGTGCAGTCCGGCGGTTTCGGTCGAAGGAGGTGCAGAACCTTCTCATCAGCAGGTCGAAGGGGTCACTTTGGTGCGCGAGCATCGTCCAGGCAGGAAGTGTCGTACGCGTGGGCGAATACTTCCACCCATATGACGATGCGGTGCGGATTTTCTCGTTGCCGCCACGCCCATGCGCTCCAGATTTCGTCGAATCACCGGAATGACGGCACTTCCACAGTGGGATTGTCGGACCGGCCTGAAGTCGATGCCCCACATCGGGGTACTGGACGCCCTCGCGCCCGGGCGTCACATCGGATGGCCATCCATATGAACTCAGATATTAAGGAAGCATATTACGTCGCCGCGTCCTCAATCGCATGCCTCGCCCTGCTGCTTGCAATTGCCGTGGTCAACTCCCTGCGTAATATGCCATCTCACTAGTATGGCTTCCCGGGCAATCGGTTAGGGCCCGGCAGCCACGGCCCCCACAGAAAATGGCCTCTCGATGAAGCTGAGATTGCCTCAAGCGCCTCGACTCCGTCCTCTGTCCGGCTGGCTGGCCTCGGCCCTTGCCGCAACAGTTGCCGCTGCGATGGTCGCCACTACGTCGACGCAGGCGTCGGCCATCGCAACACCCGTACTTCTGGGCACGACCGCCAGTTACTCCGTTCTGGCGGGTCAGGGAGTCACCAACACCGGCCCCTCGGTGATCAGCCACGACCTCGGGACGCACCCGAACCCGGCCATCACCGGGTTCCCGCCCGGCCTGGTTCTCGGTGCCGTGCACGCTGCGGACGCTGCGGCCCTCCAAGCCAAGAGCGATCTGACCGTGGCGTACAACAACGCGGCGGGCCAGGCCCAGGACTTCGCGCTTGCGGCGGGGATCGGCGCGGGCCAAACGCTGCTTCCGGGCGTCTACAAGGCTACGTCCGGTGTCGGACTCACCGGCGACCTGATCCTGAACGCCGGGGGAGACCCCAACGCGGTGTGGGTGTTCCAGATTCCGGAAGCCCTGACGACGGCATCCTCCAGCCGGATCCTGCTCACAAACGGCGCTTCGGCGTGCAACGTGTTCTGGCAGATCGGGAGTTCGGCGACCCTCGGCACCGACTCCACCTTCGTTGGCACCATCATGGCTCTGACCTCGATCTTCGTGACCACGAGGGCGAACATCGAGGGCCGGGCGCTGGCCCGTAACGGCGAGGTGACGCTCGACAACAACCGGATCTTCCTCGGGACATGCGCGACCGGCGGCACGGGTGGGACGACGACCGGCACCACCACTGGCACGACCAATGGCACGACCACTGGGACGACGACCGGCAGCACGACCGGTACGACCACTGGCACCACGACTTCGGGGGCGACCTCGGGTGTCCTTGGTGGCGTGCTCGGTGGCGTGACGACGGGAGGTGGCCTCCTGGGCGGCCCGATCGCCAGCGTCGTGACGGGCGGCACCTCGGGGAACATCTCCGGCAACACCTCGGGGAACGTCGCGGGCAACACGACGGGAGCGAGCACCGTCGGGAACACCACGGGCGGTATCACCACCGGCGGGAACGTCACGGGCGGAAACGGCGGCAAGCCCGACCACCAGCACGGCGGCAAGCCGGGCCACCAGCAGGGCGGCAAGCCAGGCAAGCCCGACTACGAGCACGGTGAGAAGCCCGGCAAGCCGGGCTACGGCGAGCACCACGACCACGACCACGACCACGACCACGACCACGACCACGACTACGGATACGGCGACAAGCCCATGAGCACCGAGGGCTAGGCAGCGGACTGCACGAGGTCCGCTCATCGGACAGCGGCGCGCGGCGGAGCCCTTTCGACTCCGTCGCGCGCCGCCGCCGGTTCCGGCAGAAAATCCAGACGCGAGCAGTTGATATGAGAAAGGCAGGGTGGGCCGGTGCCGAGCAGAATTGAATCAGCGGCCGTGACGGAACTCCGGGTATCCGATTCCGATCCGGACCCCCGGGAACATCACGATGAGGGGGGCACACCGTGCCGGCAACCCCGACGCTCCCGCTTGCTGGCAGCGGCACTGCGAACCGTGGTGGCCCTGTGCCTGGCGACGACGCTGACCCATGTGGTTCTGGTGTTCCTCCACGTGGCTCCCCCCAATACCGTCTCGAAGCGGTACGGCCCACAGGTCAATGCATGGGTGTACCCCCTCTTCGAACAGAATTGGCGGCTATTCGCCCCAGACCCCGACTCCGTCAACCGGCGCATCCTCGCGAGAACCGCACGCACTGCCCCGGACGGTTCGACTCAGGTGAGCGGCTGGGTCGATCTGACAGCCGCGGACAATTCCGCAGTCAAACACAACGTGTTCCCGAGCCACACGACACAGAATCTCTTGCGCCGCGCCTGGACCTCCTACGTCGACACGCACGGCGCAGACGACAGGGCAAACTCGGATCGGGCCGTGATGATGCAGGAGTACCTGCGCAACATCGCCGCGGACCGGGTCGCCGCCCACGACCACAGCGACACCTTCGGCTTCATCCAGCTTCGCGTCCTGACGTTGCCCGTCGCCGCACAGGGCGCAGCGGCCGACAAACGCCCGCCGAAGCCCGTCGAAGAGCGGCTTCTGCCCTGGTGGAAGGTGACCCCCCGTGGGAACTGAGCACGTCACCCAGCCCCCGTCCACGGCAGCTGCGCCGGGGGGCACCACACAGCGGAGAACCGCAGGCGCAGCCCAGCGGTTCGTCGCGCTCCTGACCGGACGGCCGGTGTCCCTGTACGCCGTGTCGGTTATGCGCGCCGCCTACGGCATGCTCTACCTGGTCTTCCTTCTGCGCGAGTTCCCGCACCGTCACGAGATCTGGGGTCCCGGCTCCCCGTGGACGCCCGCGCTTGCGGAGCAGCTCTTTGCGCAGACGGGTTGGAACAGCATCCTGACCCTCTCCGACAGCCCGGCCTACTTCGAACTCTGCTACGTGACGGCCCTCTTCACGTCCACGCTGTTCATGCTGGGGTGGCGGACCCGGGCCATCTCCGTCCTGTTCGCCGTCGTGGTGGCCTCGTTCCATGCAAGAGCGATCTTCATGACGGACGGTGGCGACAATCTGATCCTGCTGATGGCCGTCTATCTCGTCTTCACCGGGTGCGGTCGCCGCTGGTCCCTGGACGCACGCAGGATCCGTCTCAAGACAGCCCGTGCGGGCAGCGGTCCCGAACCGGCGAGACGATTCCCGTCGCCCCGACTCCGTCAAGCGCGCCGCACCTTGACGACGGTCGTGCACAACTGCGGCATCTTCGTCATGGCGGCAGAGGTCTGTTTCCTCTACGGTTCCGCCGGCCTGTACAAGGTCCAGGGAGCTTCCTGGAGCGGCGGCACCGCCCTCCATTTCGTCCTGAACCTCGAACTCTTCCAGCCCTGGCCCGCACTCTCCCACTTCGCGGACAACTATCCGGTCCTGATCGCGATCGCCAGCTACACGACGGTGCTTTTGCAGGTCGCCTTCCCGTTCGTGCTCTTCGGCAGGCTCAAGTATCCGGTTCTGACCATGTTGCTGGGGATGCACGTCGGCATCGCGGTGGTCATGGGGCTGCCTCTCTTCTCCGGCGCGATGATCGTGGCGGACGCCGTGTTTCTTCCTGACCGCTTCTACACCTCCCTGGCTCACCTGTGCCGCCGCGCGACACGGCGAACCGGCGCCTCGCGGCCGGTGCCCGGGCGGCCGGGATCCGGATCGGTACCGCAGCAGGGCAGGACCGGCGTGCCCGGCTCGCGCCAACGAGCCGCCTCCCCTCGTGTATAGCGGCGACGACCTGCAAGACCGCCACCATCTACCTCGCCGGACTCCACCTCACCGCCATCTTCATCTGGTCAGCTAGGTGATCCGAAGGAAACGGCCTAAGGGCTTGCAGATCATTAACACGTTGTCTCGATCTTGCTTTCGGGATCGCTGCTCTGGGCGAGGACCCGAGCCTGGAGGGGCACGAGGGCAGCGGGTGGGGTGGTCGC
>NZ_JBGWAB010000087.1:0-33781 GCF_041862025.1 Streptomyces sp. AB3(2024) | reverse complement strand
CCCCCCCCCCCCCCCCCCCCCCCCCCCCCCCCCCCCCCCCCCCCCCCCCCCCCCCCCCCCCCCCCCCCCCCCCCCCCCCCCCCCCCCCCCCCCCCCCCCCCCCCCCCCCACGTCCGTGTCCGGCTCAGGCCACCCGCTGGAGCAGGACGACCCCGCCCGCCTCGCCCACCAGGACGAACCGCGATCCCGGATGCAGCCGGGCGGCGTAGTCGAGGGGGCTCTTCCCGGCCCAGCCGGAGGAGTTGTCGAAGGTCAGGTAGGCCGGGAGCACGCCCCGGGTGTTGCCGATCCAGAAGACCCGGCAGCGCGAGGTCAGCCGGCTCAGCACGCCGATGTCGGCCTCCACCCCCACCCCGTCCGGGATCCGCGCGAGCAGCTTCTCGACGGCAACGACCCGGGCGGGCTTGCGGTAGGTCTCCCGCTCCCCGAGCCGGGCCAGCGGCAGGCTGGTCGCGGTCAGCGCGAGGGCCGCGGCGAGCACGGCGGCGGGCAGCTGGTGGGCGTACGACCGCAGCCACGGCCGCCGGTCGCGCCGGACGGTGTCGAGGGCGTCGGCCAGGGCGAGGAAGACGACCGGCATCAGGACGGCGCTGTAGTGGAAGTCGGTGGACCAGAAGTACGGGTCGCTCGACACGAACCGCCAGCCGAGGGTGGGCACGGCCAGCAGCAGCAGCGGGGAGCGCAGCGCCAGCAGCCCGGTGGTGGGCACCAGCAGCCAGGCGAGGGTGGCGAGCTTCGTCCCGTACCCCTGGAAGGGGCCGCCGCCCTTGCCCATCTTCTGCCAGTAGGTGTACCCGTCCAGGGCGAAGCCGGGTATCACCACGGTGAAGAGGAGTACGGCGACCACCACCCCGGCCAGTGCGACGGCGAGCGCGAGTCGGGCGGCCCGCCGGTCCGCGCCCCTGGCCCGCCAGGCGACCACCAGGGCCAGCGCCGCGACGGTGAACCCGAGGTCCTCCTTGACCAGCAGCAGCGGCAGCGCCCAGAGCAGCGCGGCCCGCCACCGGCGGGCCAGCAGCGCCTCCAGCGCGAAGGCCAGCAGCGGCACCGCGAAGCAGACCTCGTGGAAGTCGAAGTCGATGGTCCGCTGGATCCCCCAGGACAGCCCGTACGCCGCCCCGACCGCGAGCCCGCGGGCCTGCCCGAGGAGGCGGGTCGCGGCCCGGGTGACGGGCAGCGCGGACAGCGCGAGCAGCGCCGCCTGCACCACGAGCAGGGTGAGCGGGCTCGGGAAGACCCGGTAGAGGGGGCCGATCAGGGCGGTGACGGGACTGAAGTGGTCGCCGAGGACGAGGGCCCCCGGGCCCTTGAGGTCCACCACCGGGGCCCGGAAGTGGGCGTAGGCCCTGACCGCCTGCTCGAAGATCCCCAGGTCCCAGGAGGACTCCTCCATCCGCCGGTGGCGGCAGACGGAGAGCGTCGCGTACGCCAGGAACAGCACGCCGACGAGTGCGTACGGGGCCCGTCGCACGGCCGCGGCCGCCAGGCGGGCCCGCCCGGCGGCGGGCGGGCGGGCGTACGCCGGCGGGGAGGGCGCGGCGGGTCCGCCCGCGGGCTCCTCGGCGGTCTGGGGGCTCCCGGACGTGGACATAAGGACAGATTGTCATCCTGGAGTGGAGTGGGCCGCTCCGGCCCCTCACCCGTGCGGAGGCCGGAATCCCCCGCGCGGGCGTCACACCCGCGTCGTAGGGTGGGAACCCCCGGCCCGTTCACGTGTCGGGTCCTTCGCGTTGCCCCTCCACGCCCCTCCCCAGGACGGAAATCCGCCTTCATGAGCCTGCACGGACTGCTCGACGCCGTCACCCGGGACCCCGCCCTCGCCGAGGCGGTCACGGCGGCCGGGGACGGCAACCGCATGCACGTGGACCTCGTCGGTCCGGCCGCCGCGCGGCCCTTCGCGATCGCCGCGCTGGCCGCCCGTACGGAGCGGACCGTCCTCGCGGTCACCGCCACCGGGCGCGAGGCCGAGGACCTGGCCGCCGCGCTGCGCTCGCTGCTGCCGGCCGATTCGGTGGCGGACTACCCCTCCTGGGAGACGCTGCCGCACGAGCGCCTCAGCCCGCGCAGCGACACCGTCGGCCGCCGGATCGCGGTGTTGCGCCGCCTCGCGCACCCGAGCAAGGACGACCCGGCCACCGGGCCCGTCTCGGTGGTCGTGGCCCCCATCCGGTCCGTGCTCCAGCCGCAGGTCAAGGGGCTCGGGGACCTGGTGCCCGTCAGCCTGCGCCAGGGGCAGAGCACCGACCTCGGCGAGGTCACCGCGGCGCTGGCCGCGGCCGCGTACGCCCGCGTCGAGCTGGTCGAGAAGCGCGGCGAGTTCGCGGTGCGCGGCGGCATCCTCGACGTGTTCCCGCCCACCGAGGAGCATCCGCTGCGCGTGGAGTTCTGGGGCGACGAGGTCGAGGAGATCCGCTACTTCAAGGTCGCCGACCAGCGTTCCCTGGAGATCGCCGAGCACGGCCTGTGGGCCCCGCCCTGCCGGGAGCTGCTGCTGACCGACGAGGTGCGCGAGCGGGCGGCGGCCCTGGCCGAGGCCCACCCGGAGCTGGGCGAACTGCTGCACAAGATCGCCGAGGGGATCGCCGTCGAGGGCATGGAGTCCCTCGCGCCGGTCCTCGTCGACGACATGGAACTGCTGATCGACGTACTGCCCGCCGGGGCCATGGCCGTGGTCTGCGACCCGGAGCGGGTGCGGACCCGGGCCGCCGACCTGGTGGCGACCTCGCAGGAGTTCCTGATGGCCTCCTGGGCGGCCACCGCCGGCGGCGGCGAGGCCCCCATCGACGTCGGCGCGGCCTCGCTGCGCGGCATCGCCGACGTCCGCGACCACGCCCGCGAGCTCGGCATGATGTGGTGGTCGGTCTCCCCCTTCGCCGCCGAGGACGCGGACCTGGCCGGCGGGGACACCCTGAAGCTGGGCATGCGCGCCCCCGAGGCCTACCGCGGCGACACCGCCCGGGCACTCGCCGACACCAAGGGCTGGATCGCCGACGGCTGGCACACCGTCTACCTCACCGAGGGCCACGGCCCGGCGGCCCGCACCGTGGAGGTCCTGGGCGGCGAGGGCATCGCGGCCCGCCTGGAGGCCGACCTGCCGTCCCTGGAGCCGGGCGTCGTGCACGTGTCCTGCGGCTCCCTCGACAACGGCTTCGTCGACCCGGCCCTGCGCCTGGCCGTGCTGACCGAGACCGATCTGACCGGGCAGCGCACCGCCACCAAGGACCTCGGCCGGATGCCGACCCGGCGCCGCAAGTCCGTCGACCCCCTCACCCTGGAGGTCGGCGACCACATCGTCCACGAGCAGCACGGCGTCGGCCGCTACATCGAGATGGTGCAGCGCACGGTGCAGGGCGCCACCCGCGAGTACCTCCTCGTCGAGTACGCGCCCGCCAAGCGGGGCCAGCCCGGCGACCGCCTCTACATCCCCACCGACCAGCTGGAGCAGGTCACCAAGTACGTCGGCGGCGAGGCCCCGACCCTGCACCGGCTCGGCGGCGCCGACTGGACCAAGACCAAGGCGCGGGCGAAGAAGGCGGTCAAGGAGATCGCCGCCGACCTCATCAGGCTCTACAGCGCCCGCATGGCGGCCCCCGGTCACACCTTCGGCCCGGACACCCCCTGGCAGCGCGAGCTGGAGGACGCCTTCCCGTACGCGGAGACCCCCGACCAGCTCACCACCATCGCCGAGGTCAAGGAGGACATGGAGAAGTCCGTCCCCATGGACCGGCTGATCTGCGGCGACGTCGGCTACGGCAAGACGGAGATCGCCGTCCGCGCGGCCTTCAAGGCGGTGCAGGACGGCAAGCAGGTCGCCGTCCTCGTGCCCACCACCCTGCTGGTGCAGCAGCACTTCGGGACGTTCTCCGAGCGGTACGCGCAGTTCCCCGTCAACGTGAGGGCGCTGTCCCGCTTCCAGAGCGACACCGAGTCCAAGGCCACCCTGGAGGGACTGAAGGAGGGGTCGGTCGACATCGTCATCGGCACCCACCGGCTGTTCTCCCAGGAGACGAAGTTCAAGGACCTCGGCCTGGTCATCGTCGACGAGGAGCAGCGGTTCGGCGTCGAGCACAAGGAGCAGCTGAAGAAGCTGCGCGCGAACGTGGACGTGCTGACGATGTCCGCGACCCCGATCCCGCGCACCCTGGAGATGGCGGTGACCGGCATCCGCGAGATGTCGACGATCACCACCCCGCCCGAGGAGCGCCACCCGGTCCTGACCTTCGTCGGCCCGTACGAGGAGAAGCAGATCGGCGCGGCCGTCCGCCGTGAACTGCTGCGCGAGGGACAGTGCTTCTACATCCACAACCGGGTCGAGTCCATCGACCGGGCCGCCGCCAGGCTCCGCGAGATCGTGCCCGAGGCGCGCATCGCGACCGCGCACGGGCAGATGTCGGAACAGTCCCTGGAGCAGGTGGTCGTCGATTTCTGGGAGAAGAAGTTCGACGTGCTCGTCTCGACGACGATCGTCGAGTCCGGCATCGACATCTCCAACGCCAACACCCTGATCGTGGAGCGCGGCGACAACTTCGGCCTCTCCCAGCTGCACCAGCTGCGCGGCCGCGTCGGACGCGGGCGCGAGCGCGGGTACGCGTACTTCCTCTACCCGCCGGAGAAGCCGCTGACCGAGACCGCGCACGAGCGGCTCGCGACGATCGCCCAGCACACCGAGATGGGCGCGGGCATGTACGTGGCGATGAAGGACCTGGAGATCCGCGGCGCGGGCAACCTGCTCGGCGGCGAGCAGTCCGGACACATCGCGGGCGTCGGCTTCGACCTGTACATCCGGATGGTCGGCGAGGCGGTGGCCGACTACCGGGCCGCGATCGAGGGCGGGGCGGAGGAGGAGCCGCCGCTGGAGGTCAAGATCGAGCTGCCGGTCGACGCGCACGTCCCGCACGACTACGCGCCCGGGGAGCGGCTGCGTCTGCAGGCGTACCGGTCCATCGCGTCGGCGAACTCGGAGGCCGACATCAAGGCGGTGCGCGAGGAGCTCACCGACCGCTACGGCAAGCTGCCCGAGCCGGTGGAGAACCTGCTGCTGGTGGCGGGACTGCGGATGCTCGCACGGGCCTGCGGGGTCGGCGACATCACCCTCCAGGGGCCCAACATCCGCTTCGGGCCGGTGGAGTTGCGCGAGTCCCAGGAACTGCGGCTGAAGCGGCTCTATCCGGGGACGGTGCTCAAGCCCGCGACCTCGCAGGTGCTGGTGCCGCGTCCGAAGACGGCCCGGGTCGGCGGGAAGCCGCTGGTCGGGCGGGAACTCCTGGCCTGGACGGGGGAGTTCCTCACCACCGTCCTCGGCTAGCAGCCGGCCCGTGCCTATCATCGGATGATGATCCCTTCCGTCGCCCTCCGCTGCCCGGCGCAGCAGGACCGTCCGGCCCTGCTGCTGCGTCCCTGGGAGGAGGCGGACGTGCCCGCGCTGAGGGGGGCGTACCGGGACCCGGTGATGCGCCACCGGACCCGGTACCCGGTCGACAGCGAGCGCGACGGGCTGATGTTCGTGGAGGACGGCCGGCGGGACTGGGCCGAGGGCCGGCGGTTCGGCTTCGCCGTGGTCGAGGAGGACTCGGGGCTGCTGGTGGCCGGCACCGTCCTCAAGCGGCCGGGCGCGGACGGCCCGTCCGCCGAGGTGGGCTACTGGACGGCGGCGCCCGCGCGGGGCCGCGGGATCGCCCCGCGCGCCCTGGAGGCCCTCACCGCCTGGGCGTTCGCCACCTTCGCCGGCGCCGGGCTGGAACGCCTCGACCTCCTGCACCAGGAGGACAACGAGGCCTCCTGCCGCGTCGCGGCCAAGAGCGGGTACGCCTTCGAGACGACCCTGCCCGCCGCGCCGCCCGAGTTCCCCCTCAGCGGCCACCTTCACGTGCGGCGGGCCCGGGTCTGACGGGGCGGGCGGGTCGGACGGTGCGGGCGGGCCGGACGGCCGTCAGACGGCCTCGCCCGCCGGGCCGCCGATCTTCGACAGGTCCAGGACGTCGGAGTCCTGCGGGGAGGCCGTGTCGACCGGGACGTCGAACGCCGAGAACAGCGCCTCGCCGGTGGTGTCCCCGCTGACCGCCGACTTCAGCACGTACGGCTTGCCCTCGGTGGCGATGTAATCGGTCTGCGTGCCCTGCCGGGACGGGGACGTGACCGCCAGCGCCGGCTTGCCGTCGACGACGGTGGTCTGGCCCTTGCGGGCGAGCGGGCTGCCCTTGCCGAAGTCGCCCGTCAGCTTGTCGAGGTCGCAGGTGCCCGTCATCGACGCGGCCCGCGGATCGGAGACGGGGACCTTCACCCACCGGTCGGCGAGCGCGGCCACCATCTGGTCCGTCTGCTTCTGCGGGGTGTGCCGCTCCCGGGCCGCGCCCCGCCAGTAGGCGGCGTCGCCCCGGAAGTGCACCAGTTCGCTGGACTTGATGATGTCGAGGCGGCCCATGCCCTCCAGGCGCACGGCGCCGTTGCAGTGGCCCTGCTTGTCGAGGGACAGGTCGATCTGCATCGGCTTGCCCTGGTAGTCGGCCTTGGCGTTGACGTGCGCCGACTCCGCCTTGCGGGTGGCCTCGTAGGCCTCCGTCAGGATCTCCTGCCCGGACCGTCCGGCGATCGGGCCGCCGCTGCGGGCGGGCGCCGGGGCCCCGCCCGGGGCCGAGGGCGAAGGGGCCTGCGCCGCACGGGCCTCGCGCCCCACGGACGCGGCCCTGCCCGGAGCGCCCCCGCAGGCCGTCAGGCCGGCGCCGATCAGGGCCGTGGCGGCGAGGGCCGCCGCGCTGGTCTTCGTACGGCTGCGCATTTCGGATCCCCCCGTGGAAAGTCGAACAGGCTCAGCCGTCGAGCGTAGAGGGTGCCTGCGACACGGGGCGGGCGCGCCCCCGGCCTGACGGCGGACCAGCCCTCCCCGGTGTCGCGGGCGATGGCGCCGCCGGCCGGCCGGGGAGGGGCGTCCAGGGGCCGGGCCGCGGCCGGTCGGGCGGAAGCGGCGTCCCGGACCGGCCGGGCTGCGACCCTGCAACGGTTGGGGCCTTCCCCTCACGGACGGCCGGAAAGGCTGTATACGCTCAGACCAGCACCCTTCCGTACGCCTCGTCAGGAGCAGCGATGCACGGCCCCGGCCTCCCGCCGCAGCACGGCCCCCACGGCCACCGTTCCCTCTCCGGGAGCGAGATGACGCTGCGCGTGCTGTTCACGGCGCTGCCGCTCCTCAGCTGCGGGTTCTTCGCCTGGGGGTCAATGCTGCGGCTCGCGATCCTCACCCGCAAGGGGCGGGACTGGGCGCTGCTGGTCATCAGCGGGGTGCTGTCGATCGTCTGGCTCACCCTCATCGAGATGGACCCCACGGCCGAGGTCAACGGCTGGCAGGGCAACCTCGGCGCCGGTGGCTCGATCTTCATGGGTTTCGCGATCTGCGTGTACCACCTGGTCGCCGACATCCGCCACCACGAGAACAAGCGCCCCGCCCCGGCCGCCGGGGCCGCGCCCTGGTACCCGGCGGGCCCGCAGGCCCCGTACGGCGGGCAGCAGCAGACCACCCCCTCCTACGGCTACCCGCCCGTGCGGAACCCGGCCCCCGCGCCGACGCCCCCGCAGGTTCCCCCGCAGACGCCGCCGCGCCTCGGGCAGGTGCGCGCCGAACTCGACGAACTCAGCGAGCTCCTGCGCCGCCAGGGCCCCGGTCAGGGACCGGGTCAGGGCCCGGCCCACCCGCCGCGGCCCCAGCAGCCCCCGCAGCCCGGCGGCCCCTACCAGGACCCGAACAGCACGGCGTTCCAGGACCCGAACCGGTGACCGAGAGCGAACGCCTGATCGGCGAGCGCTACCAGCTCGCCGCCGTCCTCGGCCAGGGCGGCATGGGCCAGGTGTGGACGGCCTACGACCGCCGCCTGGACCGGCGCGTCGCCGTCAAACTGCTGCGCCCCGACCGGGTGGCCGGCCCCGGCACCGTCGCCGAGGAGCTGCGCCGCCGTTTCGTGCGCGAATGCCGCGTCACCGCCCAGGTCGACCACCCCGGGCTGGTCACCGTCCACGACGCCGGCAACGACGGCGACGAGCTCTACCTCGTCATGGGCTACGTCGAGGGCTCCGACCTCGCCGACCACCTCGCCGGGCACGACCCGTACCCGTGGCCCTGGGCGGTCGCGGTGGTCGCGCAGCTGTGCGCCGTGCTCTCCGCCGTGCACGCGGTGCCGATCGTCCACCGCGACCTCAAGCCCCGCAACGTGATGATCCGGCCCGACGGGACCGTGCTCGTCCTGGACCTCGGCGTCGCCTCCGTGATGGACACCGACACCACCCGCCTCACCAGCACCGGTTCCCCGATCGGCAGCCCCGCCTATATGGCGCCCGAACAGGCGATGGGCGGCGCCGTCGGCCCCTACACCGACCTGTACGCCCTCGGCGTGCTGCTCTACGAACTCCTCTCCGGCAACGTCCCCTTCGCCGGATCCACCGCCCTCGGCGTCCTGCACCGCCACCTCTACGAGCCCCCCGCCCCGGTGCGTCCGCTGCGCCCGGAGATCCCGCCGGAGCTGGAGGCGCTGATGCTGCGCCTGCTCGCCAAGGACCCGCAGGACCGGCCCGGTTCGGCGCAGGAGGTCTACGAGGCCCTCGAACCCCTGCTCCCGGCCCGCGGCAGCCGCTCCCCGGCGGGCCCCCTCGACCCCACCCGCCCCTTCCTGCGCCCCCAGGCGCCCTGGCCGGACCGGGCCGCCGTCGTCCCGCCCCGGCCGGCCGACCCGCCCGCGCCGCCCCGGCCGGACGTCCCCGGCGCGGTGGACGAGGCCCGCAAGCTGCTCGACCAGGGACAGCTCACCCGGGCCGTGGACATCCTCGGCGGGATCCTCCCGGCGGCGGCCGCCGAGCACGGCGAGCACTCCCCGGTGGTCCGCTCGCTGCGCAAGCAGTACGCCGCCACCCTGATGGACGACGGCCAGTTCCGCCGCGCCCTGCCCGAACTGCGGCGCCTCGCGGACGAGTTCCCGGCCGGGGACCCGCAGGCGCTGCGCCTGCGCTACGACGCCGCGCAGTGCCTGGAGCAGCTCGGCGAGCCGGCGGCGGCCCTGGCCGAGTACCGGTCGCTGCTGCCCCTGTTCGAAAACCACTACGCCAACCCGGACCCGGGGCTCCCGCTGGAGGTCCGCCGCCGGATAGCGCACCTGCTGCTGTCGCTGGGCGACCGCCCGGCGGCGCACGACACCCTGGTCCGCCTCCTGTACGACACGGACCGCGTCCACGGGCCGGGCCACCCCCTCGCGGTGGACGTCCGCCGCACCCTGCAGTGGCTGGGCCAGGTGCGCTGACCCCCCGGCCGGGACCGGGACCGCGCTCCCGGGACCGGGCGACCCGGCGCAGAGGATCCCCGCGTCACCGCACCCGCCGCCGGCGCCCGAGCGCCAGGCCGAGCACCACCAGCGCCGACAGGCCGGCCGCCGCCGTGCCCGGGACGAGGCCCGGGGGGCGGAAGGAGCAGCTCAGGGTGGTGGTGCGGCCGTCCACGGGGACGGCCAGCAGGCCGAGCCGGGACCGGGCCGGGCGGCCGTCGCAGGTCCAGCCCGCGATCGCCGGGACCGCGACCACGGCCGTGCCCCGGCTGCCCGGCGGCAGGGTGGCGCGCAGGCCCGAGGCGGTGACCCGTACGGAGGTGGCGGCCGTGGCGCGCAGGGCCGACACCGCCGCCGTCAGGCGGGGCCGGTCCAGGCAGGACAGCTCCCACAGCGGCGGGGCGGGCCGGTCGAAGATCAGCCTGGAGGCGGGCCCGCGCGAGAGCCCGAGCGGCTGGAGCGCCGCCCGGTTGCGGGGGGCGCTGCCGTTCAGCCGGAACGGGCGGCCACCGGCGAGGCGGGCCGTGGCGTTGTACTCCGGGGCCCACAGGTAGGCCTCCGTCCCCGCCCGGCAGACGCCGGGCGCGACCGGGTCCTCGTAGACCTTCGCGCCCAGCAGCAGCTCCTGGTTGGCGAAGGGGGATTCCCCGTAAGCCGGTTCGGGGCCCGCCGGGTGGACGGTGACCAGCGGCGGGACCTCGGCGCGGGCGATCGTGCCGTCGGGCTCCAGGCGCGCGCCGACCGCGAACACCGCGTCCGTCACCGGGTTGTCGATGCTCTGCACGTTGCGGCCCCGCGAGGTCCAGCCCGCGCCCAGCGCCTGCATGGTGCGGGTGAACACGTCCGGGGTGTGGCTGCTGTAGTACGAGCCGCCCTCGCCGCCCAGCAGCATCGGATCGTTGCCGGACAGCGCCGGCCGGCCCGCGTCGGTGCGGTACGCGGGCCAGCCCTCGGCGCCCGCGAGGGCCTCGGCGCGCCGGGTGTGCGCCGCGTTCCAGGACGGGTAGTCGTCCAGCCCGGCCAGTTTGCCCTTGTGGCCGTACGCCGTCGTCGCCGCGGCCTGCGCCACCAGCACCGCCGCCAGCAGACCGGCGGCGGGCAGCAGCAGCCGCGGCCGGCGCAGCGCCCACCAGGCCCCGGCCGTCAGCGCCAGCCCGCCGGCGGACAGGGCGTACCCCCAGGTGGTGGTGAGGGCGCTGCCGCTCGCCCACAGCCCGGCCGCCGCCAGCACCGCGGCCCCGGCCGCCAGCGCCCGCCCGGAGGGCAGTCCGGCCGCCAGCCCCGTCCAGGCGGCGATCACCACGATCCCGGCCAGCACGAAGGTCTGCCGGTAGGCGCTCCCGTTCGGGGTGGCGAACAGGTGCCAGGCCAGGTGGGTCGGCTCCCACTGCAGCGACAGCAGCACCGCCGTCACCAGCCCCGCCCACCACCACCGGGTCCGGGCGGGCAGGGCCCGGTGGAAGGGGAGCGCCGCGACCAGCAGCAGGGTCCCGGTGCCCACGAACACCGCGGGGGAGTTGAAGGAGTACGTCGCCGGCATCAGCCGTGCGAACAGGTCGGACCACGGCACCGGACCGAACGGGCGGGACCACCCCGGATAGGCCTGCTTCGAGCTCAGGAACAGCGGCACCAGCACCGGCGCGGCCAGCCCGATCCCCACCAGCACGGTCCCCGCGGCCCGCCCGACCACCTTGGCCCGCTCGCGTACGCCCTCCCGGGTCAGCACCACCCGCACCACCAGCACCAGGGCCGCACCCAGGGTGGCCATGTACGCCGTGTAGAAGTTCGCGGTCCAGCCCACCGCCACCACCAGCACCCCGAGTACGGGCCGCCGCCCGCGCAGCGCCCACTCGCCGGTGAGGCACAGCAGGGGGAAGGCGATGAGCCCGTCCAGCCACATCGGGTTGTAGGAGGCCTCGATCACCGACCAGCCGCACAGCGCGTACGAGGCCCCCAGCAGTCCCGCGGCCCACCAGGGCCCCGGCCGCTGGGTGCGCAGCAGCCAGGCCATCGCCGCCGCCGCGGCCGCCGTCTTGAGCACGGTGACCACGTACACCGCGAGGTCGATGTCCTGGCGCGGGAACAGCGCCACCAGCACGGCGAAGGGACTCGTCAGATAGGTCCCCAGGTCGGGCAGGAAGCTGGTCCCGTACCCGGACTGCCAGTTGAAGAGGAGACCGCCCCGCGCCTGCCCGTGCAGCAGGTCCCACAGGTGCGCGTGGAACGGCACGAACTGGTTGCCGAGGTCGTTGACGCTGCGGTGGCGGGGCCCGTACGGGAAGACCCGCGCGGTGGCGTCCCCGCCGCACACGGCCACGACGGTGACCAGCGCCGCGAACGCCGCCCCCACCAGGCCGGCCCGCCGCGCGGAGCGGCGCGGGCGAGCGGGGACGGGGCGGTCGGGGACGCGGTGCGGGGCGAGCTGCTGTGTCGACATGGTGGAGCGACCATCCCAGGAACGGTGGGCAGGGCGGTGGCCGGGGGGTGAACTCGCACCCCAACACCCCCCGAATCGTTGGTCGAAGCGGTGGCCCGTACCACCCTGACTGCATACCATCGATCACCGCACGGCCCTTGTGCACCGACGCACAATCTCCCGGCCCTGGAGGCTCCTTTGCACCGTCGCACAGCGCTCTCCGTCTCCGCCGCCCTCCTCGCGGCGGCCCCCCTCCTGGCCGCCTGTTCGGGCGGGACGCGCCCCGGCACGGCGGCCGTCGTCGGTGGGGAACGCATCACCACCTCCGCGCTCCAGGCCCAGGTCAACGACGTCCGTACGGCGCAGAACCGTTCCGGGCAGGGTGCGCAGCTCATCGAGGCGACCGCCGGACTGGAGCGCCTCAAACTCAACAAGATGATCCAGACCGCCGTCCTGGAGCGGGCCGCCGACGACGCGGGCCTGAGCGTGAACACCCGGGAGATCGAAGAGGTCCGCAAGGCGCAGCTGCAGCAGGCGGGCGGGGAGAAGGAGCTCGCGGCGGCCGCGCTGCAGCAGGCGCAGCTGGCGCCGGACCAGCTGGAGGCGGACACCCGCTTCAAGCTGCTGCGCGACAAGCTCTTCGCGCACTACGGCAGCCAGGACAAGGCCCTGGCCGAGCTCGGGCAGGCGGCGAAGGCCCTGCACATCGAGGTCAACCCGCGCTACGGCCGCTGGGACGCGCAGCAGATCATCCTCGGTGACCAGCAGACCCCGTGGATCACCCAGCGGACCCGCCCCGAGCAGGCGGGCCCCGCCGGAGCCTGACGCGCGCGGGCGGAGGTAGGTTCGGAGGGTGACCGACCACACCGCCGAACCCGCCCCCGCCGCCTCCGCCGATGCCCGCGCCGGTGCCCCCGCCGAAGCCGGTGCCGGCCCCGGCCGGATCGTCCTGCTGACCGCCAGCCACCGGGTCGCCCCCGGCCTGCTCTCCTGGCCGGCCTGGCGGACCCTGCGCGCCGCGGACCTGGTGCTGTGCGCCGATCCGGCCCACCCGCAGCTGCCGTACCTGCGCGAGGCGGGGGTGGAGGTGGCGCGGGAGGTGCCCGACGCGCACGGGCTCGTCGACGCGTGCGCGGGCGGCCGTACGGTCGTGGTGATCCCGGGCGGCGAGGGCGACCAGCGGCTCACGGACGGACTGGCGCGTCTGGCCGGATCCGGCCGCGTCAGCATGCCCGACCTGGAACTGCTGCCGGGTTCCTACGACCTGCCCGGAGCGCGCCTGCTCGACCTGGTGCAGGTGATGGACCGGGTCCGGCGCGAATGCCCGTGGACCTCCCGGCAGACCCACGAGGGGCTGGTGAAGTACGCCATCGAGGAGGCGTACGAGCTGGTCGAGGCGATCGAGGACGGCGACCGCGCGGCGCTGCGCGAGGAGCTCGGCGACGTGCTGCTCCAGGTGTTCTTCCACGCCCGCATCGCCGAGGAGGCCGGCCGGGCGGAAGCGGGGGAAGAGGAAGAGGAAGAAGGGGAAGGGGAAGGGGAAGGCCGGGAGGCGGCCTTCTCCATCGACGACGTCGCGGGAGACCTGGTGGACAAGCTGGTCCGCCGCCACCCGCACGTCTTCGGGGACGCCCGGGCGGACTCCCCGGAGGACGTCAGCGCGCACTGGCAGGCCACCAAGGCGGTCGAGAAGCAGCGGGAGTCGGTCACCGACGGGATCCCGCTGGGCCAGCCGGGGCTCGCGCTCGCGGCCAAGCTCGCCGGCCGGGTCCGGGCGGGCGGCATCGACGTGGAACTGCCCCGTGGCGAGGGCGTCGGCTACGAACTGCTCGCGCTGGCGGCGCGCGCCGAGGCGGCGGGGACCGACCCCGAGACGGCGCTGCGCGCGGCGGCCCGCGCGTACCGGGACGCGATCAGGGTGGCCGAGGGCGTCGGCTGAGCCGGCGGCCCGGGTCCGCGGGCGGCAGGGCGGCGGGCGGCAGGCGGTAGGACGGCAGGCGGTGGGCGGGCGGCGGCGCCCGGTTCAGCGGGTGTCGCGCGGGGCGCGTCCCGCGGGGTTGTGCCAGTGCGGGTCGGGGCGGCCCAGGAACCACTCGCCGAAGCCCAGGGGCCGGGTCCGCGCGGCGGCGGAGGCGGGGACGGCGTCGTGGAAGAGCCGGTCGGGACGGGCGCCCAGTTCCTCCAGGAGACCCGCGGTCTCCTCCACGAACCGTGCGGGGCCGCTGAGGTGGACGTCCTGCTCCCGCCACAGGGCCCGGTTGCCGAGGGCGGTGGCCAGCCGGCCGGTGGCCTGGTTGCGGTGCCGTCCGGGCGCGGGGGTGATGTAGGTGACGGACAGCCACCGGCAGGAGGCGGCGTACCCGTCGATGAGCGGGCGGTCGTAGAGGTGTGCGCCGTCCCGGGCGACCACGAAGAGGCGCACGTCCTGATCGGGAGGGTGCGCCACGAGGTCCTCCAGCATGGCCCGGACCGGCGCCCACCCGGTGCCGGCGGCGATGAGGGTGACGGGCCGGTCCTCGCGGCGCAGCACCAGGGCGCCGCCCGGGGCGCCGAGCCGCAGCAGCTCGCCGGGCCGGACGTCGCGGACCAGCGTGGTGCTGAGCCGGCCGCCCTCGATACGGCTCACGTGCAGGTCGACGGTGGTGTCGGGGCGGGGCGCGTTGCCGAGGGAGTACGTGCGCCAGGTCCTCGGGACGCGTTCGCTGCTCACGCTGACGTACTGGCCCGGCCGGTAGGGGAGCGGGACGTGCGGGCGCAGGGTGAGCACGCCGATGTCCTCTCCGTACCGCAGGTGGCGCACCACCTCGGCGTCCCACCAGGGGGGCTCCGCGCTCACGGCGGCGCCGGCCGTCATCGCGTCGGCGATGACCTGGTAGGCCTCGGTCCAGGCCTTCTCGACGACGGGGGTCCAGGCCTCGCCGGAGGTCTGGGCGAGGGCGGCGAGGAGGCTGGCGCCGACGGCCGCGTAGTGCTCGGGGCCGACGAGGAACTTGCGGTGGTCGCGTCCGAGGTCGCGTAGATAGGGGAGGAGGGTCTCGCTCTCCAGCTCCGCGACGACGTGGGTGAGCGCGGCGAAGAGGCGGTCGCGCTGGCGCTCCATTTCCTCGGGGGAGGCAGGGAAGAGGGCGCGGAGTCCGGGGTGGTGCCAGAAGAGGTGGGAGTAGAAGAACTTGACCGCGTGCTCGGCCCGTCTCTCCACCACCGCGAAACTGCTTTTCAAGATCCTCACGTCCACAAATCCGAAAGTAGGAATGTCGTGGAAGCCGAGGTCAAGCGATGGGCCATCTACGGACAGCCGCGACGAACCGCCCATATGGGATCGCGGCTTCCGGCCGGGATAACGTCGTCAGGTGCATGAGCAGACCTCCACTCCCGCGGCCGACGGTTCCCCCTCCCAGGGGCCGACCCTCTTCGACTGGGAGTTCGCGACCGACCCCTACCCGGCCTACGCCTGGCTGCGCGAGCACTCCCCGGTGCACCGCACGAAGCTCCCCAGCGGGGTCGAGGCCTGGCTCGTGACCCGCTACGCCGACGCCCGCCAGGCCCTCGCCGACCAGCGGCTGAGCAAGAACCCGGCACACCACGCGGAACCCGCGCACGCCAAGGGGAAGACCGGGATCCCGGGGGAGCGCAAGGCGGAGCTGATGACGCACCTGCTGAACATCGACCCGCCGGACCACACCCGGCTGCGGCGGCTGGTGTCGAAGGCGTTCACCCCGCGCCGGGTCGCCGAGTTCACCCCGCGCGTGCAGGAGCTCACCGACCACCTGATCGACAGGATCGTCGAGAAGGCGGGCGACGCGGAGCGCGGGGAGGCCGATCTCATCCATGAGTTCGCGTTCCCGCTCCCCATCTACGCCATCTGCGAGATGCTCGGTGTACCGCGCGAGGACCAGGACGACTTCCGCGACTGGGCCGGGATGATGATCCGGCACGGCGGGGGACCGCGCGGCGGTGTGGCCCGTTCCGTGAAGCAGATCCGTACCTATCTCGGGGAACTGATCCACCGCAAGCGGGATGATCTGGGCAATGACCTCATCTCGGACCTGATCCGGGCGAGCGACCACGGGGACCACCTGACGGAGACGGAGGCCACCGCCATGGCCTTCATCCTCCTGTTCGCCGGCTTCGAAACCACGGTCAACCTGATCGGGAACGGCCTGCACGCCCTCTTCGTGAACCCGGACCAGCGGGCGCGCCTGCAGGACTCCCTCGCGGCGGGGGAGCGCGGCCTCCTGGAGACCGGCGTCGAGGAACTGCTGCGCTACGACGGGCCGGTGGAACTGGCCACCTGGCGCTTCGCGACCGAGCCGCTGACCCTCGGCGGGCAGGACGTCGCCGTCGG
Organism: Streptomyces sp. AB3(2024); assembly: GCF_041862025.1. Lineage (NCBI taxonomy): Bacteria > Bacillati > Actinomycetota > Actinomycetes > Kitasatosporales > Streptomycetaceae > Streptomyces > Streptomyces sp. AB3(2024). The sequence goes on along the minus strand of NZ_JBGWAB010000087.1, from coordinate 17,721 downwards.
GGATCCCGTCCTGGTGGTCCTCGCGGCGGCCGACCGCGACCCCGCCCGGTTCGCAGACCCGGACACCCTCGACCTCTCCCGGAGTGACAATCAGCACCTCGGATACGGCCACGGGATCCACTACTGCCTCGGCGCCCCCCTCGCCCGTCTCGAAGGCCAGACGGCGCTCGCGACTTTGCTGACGCGTCTGCCGGATCTGGAACTTGCCGTTCCCCCTACGGACCTGCGCTGGCGCGGCGGGCTCATCATGCGGGGCCTGCGCACCCTCCCCGTCCGCTTCACACCTTGAAACACCGGGGTCCGGCAACCCGGCGGCGGAAACCGATCGGCTGACCGGAAGTCAGCCCCGGCCCGAACTTGTGACATCCGTTCGAAGGCGGCTAGGTTCTGCCGTTACCCCGCCGTTATGCGAAAGGTGCAGCCACATGCTTCCCGGGAACGGCCGCCACAGACGCCCCCGCCAGGTACCAGCCCTGGTCGTCACCGCCGGAGTCACCGGCTCCGCGTTGGCCCTGCCGCTGCTCGCCGCCACGAACGCGAGCGCAGCCGACACCGCCACGTGGGACAAGGTCGCCGACTGCGAAAGCGGCGGCACCTGGAGCGCCAACTCCGGCAGCGGGGCGTACGGCGGCCTCCAGTTCAGCCTGGAGCAGTGGAAGAACGCGGGCGGACTCGCCTACGCGGAGCGCCCCGACCTCGCCAGCCGCTCCCAGCAGATCGCGGTCGCCGAGACCGTACTGGCCTCCCAGGGCCCCCAGGCGTGGCCGCTGTGCTCCGCCTCGGCCGGGCTGACCCAGCAGGGTCCGGCCCCGCAGGTGGACCCCGGCAACCGCCGCGGGCCCGTCGCCCCCACCCCGACCCGGCCGGACAGCGCCGTGCCCGATTCGAGTTCGAGCGGCCGCGCCACCGACTTCGGGGCCCCGACACCGCAGCCGGCGAAGCCGGGCGCCTCCCCGTCCACGAGCCCGAGCGGGCTGCCGGACTACCCGCTGGGCCCGAACACCGGACTGCCCGTCATGCCGGACCCGGACCCGACCGCGCCGACCACCACGCCCCCGGTCAGCCCCACCACCCCGGTGGACCCGACCGCCCCGGTCTCCCCGACGGCCCCGGTCAGCCCGACCGCCCCGGTGGACCCGACGGCCTCCCCGGTTCCGACGACCCCCGGCGTCACCCCGGCCTCTCCGGCCGCGGAGAAGGGTGAGGGCGCGGGCAAGCACCGCGGCCCGGCTGCCGTCGAGGTGCCGGCCGCGCCCGGCACGCCGTCGGGCACCCCGGACCCCACGTACACGGTGAAGGCGGGCGACAGCCTCGCCGACATCGCGAACGCCAAGGGGCTCAAGGGGGGCTGGACCGCCCTCTACCAGGCCAACGAGCAGGTCATCGGCGGGGACGCGGACCTCATCAAGCCCGGCCAGAATCTGGATCTAACCAAGAAATAAGGGCAGTTCGGGCATCCGGAAAGGCCTGAATGTCCGTTATCGGCAAATGAGACATGCGTCTCTTCCGGTCAACTGGCGTGTCTCATTCCGGAACTTCCACAAACCCCGCCCTCACCTGCGAAAACGCCCATTTGAGGAATGCAAGTAGGCCGGTTTCTCCCTGATGTCGCGCGTTGAACATCGGGGAGAGACCTGCCTACCTTCTGAATCGCTCGCCACCGCGGGCTCCTTCGACCGCATCGCCGAATCCTGCCGGCGGACGGAGGGAACAGTCGTCGCGTCAAGCGCCGAAGGCAGGAGCGGGGGAACCAAGGTAGGCGCCGGGAAGGGCCGTTGAGAGACGGCCGCGAACGGCTAGGGGTTAAGCCACGTGCTCGACACGTGACCGGGCAACTCATCCGCCCGAACCCGACAGCTCACCTCGAAGGCGTCGGTGAGGAGAACTCCATGCTGCTTTCCGGCAAGGGCAAGCACCGTCGCGGCTCCAAGGCCGTCCGCATCGTCACGCTCGCCGGTGTCGCCGGTGTCGCCGTCGCCGCCCCGCTGATGGCCGCGGGCTCCGCGAGCGCCGCCACCGTCAGCGAGTGGGACAAGGTCGCCTCCTGCGAGTCCGGCGGCAACTGGTCCATCAACACGGGCAACGGCTACTACGGCGGCCTGCAGTTCTCGTCCTCCACGTGGGCCGCGTACGGCGGCACGGCGTACGCCGCGCAGGCCAACAAGGCCTCCAAGTCCCAGCAGATAGCCATCGCCGAGAAGGTCCTCAAGGGCCAGGGCAAGGGCGCTTGGCCGTCCTGCGGCGTCGGCCTGTCCAACTCCGCGTACAACGGCGGCGGCTCGACCACCACCCCGTCGAAGCCGAAGCCGGACACCAAGCCGGCCCCGGCGAAGCCCGCCCCGGCGAAGCCCTCCACCCCGAAGGCCGACACCGAGACCAAGGCGTCCGGCTCCGGCTCGGGCAACTGGACCCCGTCCAAGCCCGCCCCGGCGAAGCCGTCCACCCCGAAGGCCGAGGCCCCCGGGGCCGGCACCGTGAAGACCGGCAACGGCTCGTACGAGGTCAAGGAGGGCGACACCCTCGGGACCATCGCCCAGGCCAACGGCGTCAAGGGCGGCTGGGAGAAGCTCTTCGACCTCAACAAGGACATCGTCGACGACGCCGACATGATCTTCCCGGGGCAGAAGCTGAAGCTCAGCTGAACTCCCTCGTAACACCGCATCACCGGGCCCGGCCCGTAGTGCTTCCCGCCGCCCGGCGCGTCTTCCACGCGCCGGGCGGCGGTGTGTTGTGCACTGCCGCCGACCTGCGGCGGATACCGCCGAGGGCGAACGGGTGAGGGTCTTATGTCAGGGAAGAGGGGTATTCGGGCCCTTTTTCGTCCCAGGACCCGGGCGGCGACCGGCCCAGTGCCCGGAGCCGGTTAGGCTCTAGTCGGCAAGGCCGTCCCACGGCCACCCGCCACCGCACATCCAGCGTCACATCCCAGAAGGAGATGCTCGTGCCGTCCATCGACGTCGTCGTAGCCCGGGAAATCCTGGACTCCCGAGGCAACCCCACGGTCGAGGTCGAGGTGGGCCTCGACGACGGCAGCACCGGCCGTGCTGCCGTTCCGTCCGGCGCCTCCACCGGTGCATTCGAGGCCATCGAGCTCCGTGACGGTGACCCCAACCGTTACATGGGCAAGGGTGTCGAGAAGGCCGTCCTCGCCGTCATCGAGCAGATCGGCCCGGAGCTCGTCGGCTACGACGCCACCGAGCAGCGCCTGATCGACCAGGCCATGTTCGACCTGGACGCCACCGACAACAAGGGCTCCCTCGGCGCCAACGCCATCCTCGGCGTGTCCCTCGCCGTCGCGCACGCCGCGTCCGAGGCCTCGGACCTGCCGCTCTTCCGCTACCTCGGCGGCCCGAACGCGCACCTGCTGCCCGTTCCGATGATGAACATCCTCAACGGTGGGTCGCACGCCGACTCCAACGTCGACATCCAGGAGTTCATGATCGCCCCGATCGGCGCGGAGTCCTTCTCCGAGGCGCTGCGCTGGGGTGCCGAGGTCTACCACACCCTCAAGAAGGTCCTGCACACCAAGGGCCTCTCCACCGGCCTGGGCGACGAGGGCGGCTTCGCCCCGAACCTGGAGTCCAACCGCGCCGCGCTCGACCTCATCATCGAGGCCATCAAGCAGGCCGGCTACACCCCGGGCAAGGACATCGCGCTCGCGCTCGACGTCGCCGCGTCCGAGTTCTACAAGGACGGCAAGTACGAGTTCGAGGGCCAGTCCCGCTCGGCCGCCGAGATGACCGACTACTACGCCGAGCTCGTCGAGGCGTACCCGCTGGTCTCCATCGAGGACCCGCTGTTCGAGGACGACTGGGCCGGCTGGAAGACCATCACCGACCGCCTGGGCGCCAAGGTCCAGATCGTCGGCGACGACCTCTTCGTCACCAACCCGGAGCGCCTGGCCCGCGGCATCGAGGAGGGCTCCGCGAACGCCCTGCTCGTGAAGGTGAACCAGATCGGTTCGCTGACCGAGACCCTCGACGCCGTCGAGATGGCCCAGCGCAACGGCTTCAAGTGCATGATGTCGCACCGCTCCGGCGAGACCGAGGACGTCACCATCGCCGACCTCGCCGTCGCCGTGAACTGCGGTCAGATCAAGACCGGCGCCCCGGCCCGCTCGGACCGCGTCGCCAAGTACAACCAGCTGCTGCGCATCGAGGAGATCCTCGACGACGCCGCGGTGTACGCGGGCCGCTCTGCCTTCCCCCGCTTCAAGGGCTAATCACCGCCTCTCGGCGCTGGCCTCCGTACGTCCCCGCACTCGGTCCCGTACCGTGTGCGGGGACGTATTGCGTAGTACGCACCAGGGGAGGCGGGACCATGGCCGGGAACCGGGATCGGTTCTCCACCTTCTCGACGGCGACCAGGCTCAAGGAGCTCGGCGAGCGCACCGCGGCCCACGTCTACCGCTCACAGTCCCGCCGGCACATCCGGCGCAGCCGGCTCACCGGCCGGGCGGCCCTGCTGGTGCTCGTCCTCTGTACCCTGGTCGTCGCCCTCGCGTATCCGATGCGCCAGTACGTCTCCCAGCGCTCGGAGATCGCGGACCAGCAGCGGGCCGCCGCCGACGCGCGCAAGCGCCTCGACCAGCTCCGGGACGAGAAGGCCCGCTGGCAGGACCCCGCCTACGCGGAGCAGCAGGCGCGCAGGCACCTGCACTTCCTGCGTCCGGGGGAGGTCGGCTACATCATGACCGACCCCGGCTCCGGAGCCGCGGAACACCGCCGCGGCGGGGAGTCGGGATCCGACCGCCCCTGGTACTCCAACGTCTGGGACGGCGTCGACAAGGCCGACCGCCCCGGCGACTGAGCCCGCCCGCCCGTCCCCGCACCGCCCCGTCCCGCACCCACCCACGAGAACGAAGAGACTTCCTCCAGGCATGCAGACGCCCCCGCCCCAGACCGACCGGACCGAGCCGAACGACGAGGACATCGAGGCGTTCGAGCAGCAGCTCGGCCGCCCCCCGCGCGGGCTGCGCGCGATCGCGCACCGCTGCCCCTGCGGCCAGCCGGACGTCGTGGAGACCGCCCCGCGCCTCCCCGACGGCACCCCCTTCCCCACGCTCTACTACCTCACCTGCCCGCGCGCGGCCTCCGCGATCGGCACGCTGGAGGCCAACGGCGTGATGAAGGAGATGCAGGCCCGGCTCGCCGAGGACCCGGAGCTCGCCGCCGCCTACCGGGCCGCGCACGAGGACTACATCCGCCGGCGCGACGCCATCGAGGTGCTCCAGGGCTTCCCCAGCGCCGGCGGCATGCCGGACCGGGTGAAGTGCCTGCACGTGCTCGTCGGCCACTCGCTGGCCGCGGGCCCCGGCGTGAACCCCTTCGGCGACGAGGCCCTGGCGATGCTGCCCGAGTGGTGGGCCAAGGGCGCCTGCGTCACCCCGTGCGGGGAGAAGAAGGCGGAGGCCGACGCGTGACCCGGGTCGCGGCCGTCGACTGCGGTACGAACTCCATCCGCCTCCTCGTCGCGGACTGCGACCCGGCCACCGGTGAGCTGGTCGAGCTGGACCGCCGGATGACGGTCGTCCGGCTCGGCCAGGGCGTGGACCGGACCGGCCGGCTGGCCCCGGAGGCACTGGAGCGCACCTTCGCGGCCTGCCGCGAGTACGCCGCGGTGATCAAGGATCTGGGTGTCGAGCGGGTCCGTTTCGTGGCCACCTCGGCCTCGCGGGACGCCGAGAACCGGGACGACTTCGTCCGGGGCGTCCTGGACATCCTGGGCGTGGAGCCCGAGGTGATCTCCGGGGACCAGGAGGCCGAATTCTCCTTCACCGGCGCCACCCGCGAGCTCACCGGCCGCACCCACCTGGAGCGGCCCTTCCTGGTCGTGGACATCGGCGGCGGCTCCACGGAGTTCGTGGTCGGCGAGGAGCACGTACGGGCGGCCCGCTCGGTGGACGTGGGCTGCGTCCGGATGACCGAGCGCCACCTGGTCGTGGGCGGGCAGGTCACCGACCCGCCGACCGCCGCGCAGGTCGCCGCCATGCGCGCCGACATCGAGGCGGCCCTGGACCTGGCGGCCGAGACGGTCCCGCTGGGCGAGGCGCGCACCCTGGTGGGCCTGGCGGGCTCGGTGACCACGGTCGCCGCGATCGCCCTGGACCTGGCGGAGTACGACTCGTCGGCGATCCACCACTCCCGGATCCCCTACGAGCGGGTCCGCGAGATCAGCGAGCGGATGCTCGCCTCGACGCACGCCGAACGCGCCGCGATCCCGGTGATGCACCCGGGCCGGGTCGATGTGATCGGCGCCGGCGCCCTGGTCCTGCTCGCGATCATGGAGCGGACGGGAGCGGCCGAGGTCGTCGTCTCGGAGCACGACATCCTCGACGGCATCGCCTTCAAGACCGCGGAAGAGGCTGAGGCCGACAAGCAGCGGTTCTGACCCGCACAATCGCTGTACGTCGGCGCCCCGGTCAGCTGACCGGGGCGCCGACGTCATCGGACTCAGATGTTGCGGTAGACGTCTCGCCGGTCGCCGACCTTGACGACGAGAATGACGAGTTCGCCGTCCAGGACCTGATAGGCGATCCGGTAACTGCCCACCCGGAGCCGGTAGAGGCCGGACGGTCCGGTGAGCTTCTTGACGTCGGCGTCCTCGCGGTACGGATCGTCTCCCAGCGAGGTCAGTGCGGCGAGGATGCGCATCGCGGCCGGCTTGTCGATCGCCCGGAGCTGCCGTTGTGCCGCGGCGGTGAATCGGAACGCGTACTTCACGCCGCGCCGTCACCCTGTTCGCTGAACAGATCGGCCAGAAGCTCGGCCATGGTCACGGTCGGCCCGCCTTCGGCCAGCACGGCCTCCGCTTCACGTGCGAGCAGTTCGTCGGCCGCCGCTTCGAGCGCGTTGAAGTCCGCGATGGGGACCAGCGCAGCCACCGGATCGCCGTTGCGGGTGATTATGGTCGGCGCGCCCTGTTCCGCACGGTTGATGTGGTCCGCGAGATGGGCACGGGCTTCGCGCACGGTTACAGCGTTCTCACTCATGGCCCTAGTGTACGCGTGGGTGTGTACACGTGCCCATCTCGGCGCCAAATCGATGCGGGTTCGCCGGAGATGCTGGACGGCATCGCCTGGTCCGCGGCCTGACTGCGGCCCCACGCCTGCGCACAGCCGCCCTCATGGCATACGCAAGACCGTGTACACCGCTCGCCACGGCCACGGCGGGGCCCGCCCCCGGGCCTGAACATCGTGTTCCGCCCGATGGGGTGGTCGTGGTCGGGGCGAGTGAGGAACGAGCGGAGGCCGGGCGGAGACCGGGCGGAGGGCTCGCGGAGGCCGAAAGTCCCCTCCTCCGCACGAACTTCGTGAAGTTCTTCACAAGGAAAAGAGGCCTGTTGGGCCGCAGGAAGGGCCCTTCGAGGGGTTCTCGGGGGTCGCGAGGCCGTTTCTCCGTGTGTTTGTGCGAAGAAGTAGGGCTGCGGGTTTCGTATCAGAGGTATGGACGAAGACCGGTGGTCCAGTCCGGTTCAGGCCCTGGAGGCCAGTTCAGGACGGGTGAACAACGATTTTTGATCCACTCCGGTTCCCGTTGTGCCTCATGATCTGAGTCACGTGGGCCGCGCAGTGTAGCAGAGGGTGTGTGTCACCTTGTGAAGGGGCTCACGAGCGTCACCCCTTGGGGTGCTGGATACTCATTCCATGAGCACCACGGAGCGTCCCAGGATCCTCGTTGTAGGAGGTGGGTACGTAGGCCTGTACGCGGCCAAGCGCATCATGAAGAAGATGCGCTACGGCGAGGCGACCGTCACGGTCGTCGACCCGCGGTCGTACATGACCTACCAGCCCTTCCTCCCCGAAGTGGCCGCAGGCAGCATCTCGCCTCGGCACGTCGTCGTCCCGCTGCGACGCGTGCTGCCCAAGGCGGAGGTCCTCACCGGCCGGGTCACCACCATCGACCAGGACCGCAAGGTCGCCGTCGTCACGCCGCTGGTCGGCGAGGCGTACGAGCTGCCCTTCGACTACCTGGTGATCGCGCTCGGCGCCGTCTCCCGCACCTTCCCGATCCCCGGCCTCGCCGAACAGGGCATCGGCATGAAGGGCGTCGAAGAGGGCATCGGCCTGCGCAACCACGTCCTTGAGCAGCTCGACAAGGCCGAGTCCACGACGGACGAGAACGTCCGCCGCAAGGCACTCACCTTCGTCTTCGTCGGCGGCGGCTTCGCCGGTGCCGAGACGATCGGCGAGGTCGAGGACATGGCCCGCGACGCCGCGAAGTACTACTCCACGATCAAGCGCGAGGACATGCGCTTCATCCTGGTCGACGCGGCCGACAAGATCCTTCCCGAGGTCGGGCCCAAGCTCGGCACCTGGGGCAAGGAGCACCTCGAGTCGCGCGGCATCGAGATCTACCTCAACACCTCCATGGACTCCTGCGTGGACGGCCACGTGGTGCTGAAGAACGGCCTCGAGGTCGACTCCGACACCCTGGTGTGGACCGCGGGCGTCAAGCCCAACCCGGTGCTGGCCCGCTACGGCCTGCCGCTGGGCCCGCGCGGCCACGTCGACACCGCCCCGACCCTCCAGGTCCAGGGCACGGACTACATCTGGGCCGCGGGCGACAACGCCCAGGTCCCGGACATCGCCGCCCGCAAGGCCGGCGTCGAGAACGCCTGGTGCCCGCCGAACGCCCAGCACGCGCTGCGCCAGGCCAAGGTCCTCGGCGACAACGTCATCTCGGGCATGCGCGGCTTCCCGCAGTCCGAGTACTCGCACTCCAACAAGGGTGCGGTGGCGGGCCTCGGCCTCCACAAGGGCGTCGCGATGATCGTCATGGGCAAGACGAAGATCAAGCTCAAGGGCCGGCTCGCCTGGTACATGCACCGTGGCTACCACGGCATGGCCATGCCGACCTGGAACCGCAAGATCCGCGTCTTCGCCGACTGGACCCTCGCCATGTTCCTCAAGCGCGAGGTCGTCTCCCTCGGAGCGCTGGAGACCCCGCGCGAGGAGTTCTACGAGGCCGCCAAGCCGGCTCCGGCCCCCGCCGCCGCCGCGGCTCCGGCCCAGAAGGCCAAGGCTTCCTGACCCCCGGCACCCGCCGGCAGGAACCCGAGCAGTACCCGTACGTCCCCGAAGGGGCCTCCCGCCATCCGTGGTGCGGGCGGCCCCTTCGGCGTACCCGGTGCCGGTTCTGATTGACGCGTGCCCGAAACGGGTAGGCCGTTCGGTCGGAACTTATGGAGGTGCCTACGATGACCGACGCCGCGCCGCGGCTGGCCGCTCTTGCCGAAACCCTGCTGGGCGCCCCCCTGCCCGTCCGCATACGTGCCTGGGACGGCAGCGAAGCCGGTCCCGCCACCGGCCCCACCCTGGTGATCGAAAACCGGCGCGCACTGCGCCGCGTCCTGTGGATGCCCGGGGAACTCGGGCTGGCCCGCGCCTGGGTCGCCGGGGACCTGACCGTCGACGGCGACCTGTTCGAGGCCCTGGACCGGGTGGCCGGACTGCTCTGGGAGCGGGAGCCCGCCGAGGCCCCCGCCCCGCCCGCGCCCCGCACGGGCCTGGGCAAGCTCACCGCCCTGCGCCCCCACCTGCCCGCGCTGCCCTCCGGCGCCGCCGGGACGGCCGCGTTACTCCGCGATCCGGCGAGCCGGGCCGCCGTACGGGACCTCGTGGCCCTGGCCCGGCCCTGGGCGGCGCCCGCGCCGCCCGCCGAGGAGGCCGTCCGCAGGGGCGGGCCGGCCCACTCCAAGGGGCGGGACCGCCACGCCATCAGCCACCACTACGACGTGGGCAACGCCTTCTACGAGCACGTGCTCGGGCCCTCGATGGTCTACTCGTGCGCCTACTGGAGCCCCGGCGGGACGCTGGAGGAGGCCCAGCGCGACAAGCTGGACCTGGTCTGCCGCAAGCTGGGCCTCAAGGAGGGCGACCGGCTCCTCGACGTCGGCTGCGGCTGGGGCTCCATGGCCCTGCACGCGGCCCGCGAGCACGGGGTGCGGGTCACCGGGGTCACCCTCTCCCGCGAACAGGCCGCCTACGCCCGCAAGCGGATCGCCGAGGAGGGCCTGACCGACCGGATCGAGATCCGGGTTCAGGACTACCGGGACGTCAAGGACGGCCCGTACGACGCCATTTCCTCCATCGGGATGGCCGAACACGTCGGCGCCGAGCGCTACCGCGAGTACGCCCGAACCCTGCACGCACTGCTCGCCCCCGGCGGCCGGCTGCTCAACCATCAGATCGCGCGTCCGCCGGAGGCCGACGAAGAGGCCTACCGGGTCGACGAGTTCATCGACGCCTACGTCTTCCCCGACGGGGAGCTGTCCCCGGTCGGCACGACCGTCGGCGAACTGGAGCGGGCCGGCTTCGAGGTCCGAGACGTGGAGGCGCTGCGCGAGCACTACGCGCTCACCCTGCGGGCCTGGGTGGCCCGGCTGGAGGAGCACTGGGAGGAGGCCGTACGCCTCACCTCGCCCGGCCGCGCCCGCGTCTGGCTGCTCTACATGGCGGCCTCCGCGCTCGGCTTCGAGCACGCCCGGCTCGGGGTCAACCAGATCCTGGCGGTGCGGCCCGGGGGCTCGGGGGCCTCGGGGCTGCCGCTGAGGGCGCGTACGTGGGGCGCGTGACGGCGTAGGGCGGTGTGACCGGGAGACCGGACGCCGAAGGGCCCCGGGGGCGTGCCCCGGGGCCCTTCGCGCGCGTGAGCCGCGTCCGCTACTCGGTCTTGATGGCGGTCAGCATGTTCAGCCGGGCGGCGCTGCGGGCCGGCCACATGGCGGCCAGGACGCCGACCAGTCCGGCGAGGAGGAAGAAGATCCCGATCCGGTCGAAGGGGATCACCAGCTCGTAGCCCGGGACGGAGCCCGCGATGGTCCGGCCGCCGGCCCAGGCGAGGAAGACGCCGACGCCGATGCCGAGGACCGCGCCGAAGAGCGAGATGACGACGGCCTCCAGGCGGATCATGTTCTTGACCTTGCCGCGGTCGAGGCCGACCGCCCGCAGCATGCCGATCTCCTGCTGGCGCTCGTAGACCGACATCGCGAGGGTGTTGATCACGCCGAGGACCGCGATGATCAGCGCCATGCCGAGCAGGCCGTACATGACGTTCAGGGAGGTGTTGATCATGCCGGCCATCTCGTTGCGCATGTCGGCCTTGTCGGAGACCTTGATGGCCGGGTTCTTGCCGAGGGCGTCGACGACGGCCTGCTGGCCCGCGGCGGAGGTGCCGCCGGAGACCTTGACGAGCACCTCGGGCAGGTACTGGGACTCGTTGTGCGCGGCGAGGATCCTGTTGTCGAGGACGTAGTCCTCCAGCTGGTTCTTGCCGTCGTACAGGGCGCCGACCTGGAGCTTGCCCTTCTGCCCGTCGTCGTACTCGGCGTCGACGGTGGAGCCGACCGACAGACCCCTCTTCTGGGCCTCCTTGGCGGAGACCATCAGCTTGCCCTGGCCCAGGGAGGCGAGGTCACCGGCGGTGGTCTTCACGTTCAGCACCGCGTCGAGGGCGGCCGGGTTGACGCCGCTCACCGTCCGGTGGCCGTCGCCGATCTTGACCATCTCCATGGTCTTCGGGGAGACGGCGGTGACGCCCTTGCCCTTCTCCAGGGCGGGGAGCACGGACTTGTCGAGGTTCATGCCCTCGCCGGCCATCGTGACCCGGTAGTCGGCCTTGATGTTCTGGGTGCTGAGCCTGTCGACGGCCTGGCCGACGGTGATGCCGATGACCGACATCGCGGTGACCAGGGTGAGGCCGATGGTCAGCGACGCGGCGGTGACGGCGGTGCGGCGCGGGTTGCGGACCGCGTTCTGCGCGGCCAGCTTGCCGGAGACGCCGAACACCTTCTCCAACAGCGGGCGGACCGCGGCGATGACCGGGCGGGACAGCATCGGCAGCAGGACGAACAGGCCGATGACCAGGAAGAACGCGCCGCCGGCGATGGTGGTGCGGCCCTCGCTCTTCTGACCGGCGCCGAGCAGGACCACGCCGACGCCGATGACGGCCAGGACGCTGCCGATGATGTTGCGCAGCACCAGGGACTTCATGGTGGCCGGCAGGTGGGCGCTGCCCATGGCGGCGACCGGGGCGATCTTGGCGGTCCGGCGGGCGGGCAGCCAGGCGGCCAGCATGGTCACGAGGACGCCGATGACCAGGGCGACGAGGACGGTCGCCGGGGCGATGATCAGCGGACCGGCCGGGATCTTGGCGCCGAAGAGGCCCATCGCGGAGCGCATGGCCACCGCGAGGCCGATGCCGCAGGCCAGTCCGATGACGGAGGAGATGAGGCCGACGACTCCGGCCTCGGCGAGGACCGAGCGCTTGACCTGCCCGCGGTTGGCGCCGACGGCGCGCAGCAGCGCCAGCTCCTTGGTGCGCTGGGCGACCAGCATGGTGAAGGTGTTGTAGATCAGGAAGATGCCGACGAAGAGGGAGACCCCGGCGAAGATCAGCAGGCCGGTGCTCATGCCGGACATGGCCCGCTCGATGTCCTTGGCCTGCTCGGCGGCGAGTGCGGCGCCGGTCTTGGCGTCGGCGCTCTTGGACAGCAGCGGCTTGATGTCGGCGAGCAGCTGGTCGGCGCCGGTGCCGGCCTTGGCGGTGATGGAGAGCTCGCGGTAGAAGCCGGGCTGGAGGTAGAGCTCCTGGGCGACCTTGGTGTCGAAGAGGACGAGGCTGCCGCCCGCGTTGACGGCGCCGTCCTCGGTGGTGAAGACGCCGGTGAGGGTGAACTCCCGGACCGGGCCGTTGGTGGCGACCCGGACCTTGTCGCCGACCTGGTACTTGCCCTTGGCGGCGGTGTCCTTGTCGAGGGCGATCTGGTCGTCCCCGACCGGCCCGGCGCCGTCGGTGAAGGTGTAGCGCGGGTCCTTGCCGTCCTTGACGGGGGCGAAGTTGGCACCGGCGTTGGCCCAGCCGCTGCCGATCAGCTTGCCGTTCTGGTCGCCGACGCCGGCGAAGCCCTGGACGCGGCCGGAGACCGAGTCGACGCCCTTGACGGCCTTGATCTTGTCGAGGGTCTGCTGGCCGATGCCGGGGTCGCCCTGCTTCTGGCCGTCCTCGCCGCGGCCGCGGCCGTAGTCGGTGACGGATACCGCGACGCCCTCGTAGGACTTCGCGGACTGGTTGGACATGGCCTTGCTGAGCGTGTCGGTGAACACGAGGGTGCCGGAGACGAACGCGACGCCGAGGGTGACGGCGAGCACCGTCATCAGCAGCCGGGCCTTGTGCGCGAGGACGTTGCGCAGGGCGGTACGGAACATGGGATCTCAGTCCTGGGGCTGGAAGTCTGTGCGGAGGGCTGCGGGGGGGCCGCCGGGCGGCGCCGCTTCAGCTGGTACGGCCCTTGGCGTCGAAGGCCTTCATCCGGTCGAGCACGCCGTCGGCGGTGGGCTCGCGCATCTCGTCGACGATGGTGCCGTCGGCGAGGAAGATGACGCGGTCCGCGTAGGAGGCGGCGACCGGGTCGTGGGTGACCATCACGACGGTCTGGCCGAGCTCGCGGACCGAGTTGCGCAGGAAGCCGAGGACCTCGGCCCCGGAGCGGGAGTCGAGGTTTCCGGTGGGCTCGTCGCCGAAGATGATCTCGGGGCGGGAGGCCAGGGCGCGGGCGACCGCCACGCGCTGCTGCTGGCCGCCGGAGAGCTGCGTGGGGCGGTGGGAGAGGCGGTCGGAGAGGCCGACCATGGCGATCACGGTGTCCAGCCACTGGCGGTCGGGCTTGCGGCCGGCGATGTCCATCGGGAGCGTGATGTTCTCCAGTGCGGTCAGGGTCGGCAGCAGGTTGAACGCCTGGAAGATGAAGCCGATCTTGTCCCGGCGCAGCTGGGTCAGCTGCTTGTCCTTGAGGGAGCCGAGCTCGGTGTCGCCGATGCGGACCGAGCCGCCGGAGAAGGTGTCCAGGCCGGCGACGCAGTGCATCAGGGTGGACTTGCCGGAGCCGGACGGGCCCATGATCGCGGTGAACTGACCCTGCGCGAAGTCGACGGAGACGTTGTTCAGCGCGACCACCTGGGTCTCGCCCTGGCCGTACACCTTCGAGAGCTGCGTGGCGCGGGCGGCCACGGCCTGGGAGGTGTGGTGCGGGGCGTAGTTCATGGCGGTCACGGAGGACTCCTGTCGGGCGGCTGCTGCGGTGGGGCTGGGACCCTTCCATCCTCACCGCGCGGGCGGGGCCGGGGATCAGCCGAGGTGCCCGTTCTCCGGCCCACTGGAGTCTGATCGCGAGCGCGTCCGCCTCCTCCTTTGGTATGACAGGAGCCCCGAGGACCGGCCGTCGCGGCCGGCCCCGGAGGGGGGCCGCGACGACGGGGCCGGGGCGTGGACGGGGGCGCGACCGGGGGCGTGGCCGGGGCGTGCTCAGGGGCGTGCTCAAGGGGTGGCCCGGGGTGGCGGGCGGGGTGGCGCGGGGCAGCGAAATTACGTCATTCCCATGTCGGGGGAGAGCGTTGCCCGGAACGGTGCCGACCGTGACTTATCGACCCTGACGCTCCCTCAATCACCAATAAAATCAGACAACATCGGATAGAAGGCCGTCTGGGCGGCAGGGGGATCCGGATAGGCTCGCCACAGCGTTCAAGGCATTTTCACGGGGGCCCGCTGCGCCTTGCCCGGATGGTGGAATGCAGACACGGCGAGCTTAAACCTCGCTGGCCCTCGGGCCGTGCCGGTTCAAGTCCGGCTCCGGGCACTTCCGCAGCCGTCCCCGTTATTCACGGCGCTTCGACGCGTCTCCTCCTAAGATCCTCCTCCAGCAGTAGGGTGCTTTCTTTGCGAGCACATTACTCTTGTGACAAGGCTGCGCACGGTGGCCATGGAGGAGTGAGATGAGGAGCAGTAACCCGGTCTTCTCGCGACGGGGGTTCAGCCGCGACAACGGCGGCTACGCGGGCTTCGAGGCGCAGCACGCCCAGGCCGGGACCGCGACCAACCCATACGCGACGAATCCTTACGCCACCGACCCCACCACCGGCATGCCGGCGGCGCCGGTCCGCGGCAACGCCATGACGATCGACGACGTCGTGAGCCGTACGGCCATGACGCTCGGCACCCTGATCGTGACGGCGACGCTGGCCTGGATCACGCTTCCCGTCGACCCCGCGAACGTCAACAAGTCGTACGGCTTCGCCGTCGGCGCGGCGCTCGTCGCGTTCGTCCTCGCGATGATCCAGAGCTTCAAGCGCAAGCCGTCCCCCGCGCTGATCCTGGGCTACGCGGCCTTCGAGGGCGTCTTCCTCGGCGTCATCAGCATGGTGACCAGCACCTACATCAGCCCGGGTGTGGTCGTCCAGGCCGTGCTCGGCACGATGTGCGTCTTCGCCGCCGTGCTCTTCGCGTACAAGATGCGCTGGATCCGCGTCACCCGCCGCTTCACCGGCTTCGTGATGGCCGCGGCCCTCGGCTTCGTCCTGCTGATGCTGGCGAACACCCTGTTCGCCGTGTTCGGCGGCGGTGACGGCCTCGGCTTCCGCAGCGGCGGCCTGGGCATCGTCTTCGGTCTCCTCGGCGTCGTCCTCGGCGCCTGCTTCCTCGCCATGGACTTCAAGCAGGTCGAGGACGGCGTGACCTACGGCGCCCCGCGCGAGGAGTCCTGGCTGGCGGCCTTCGGCCTCACCCTGACCCTGGTGTGGATCTACCTGGAGCTGCTGCGCCTCTTCCAGATCCTCTCCGGCGACGACTAGCCGGACCGCCCGCAGGCACCGCCACGGGCACGGCACGGTACGGGGAAGGCCCCGCGAGCGGACCGCTCGCGGGGCCTTCCCGCGTCGTGGAGCGGGTGGAGGTGGGGGCTCTCAGCCGAACCGGCGTGCGGCTCTGCGCAGGTCGTACTCGTGGATGATCGCCTTGGCCTGACCGTACGAGAGCTCGTGCGCGCCGCGCAGCCAGCTGACCTTCTCCTCGAACCGGTGGAGGGAGGGGCCCTCGTCGACGGTGCGGAGCCAGTCGGAGATCTCACGACCGGTGGTCAGGGGGATTCTGTCGATCATGTTGCGGTGGGTCTGCTCGGAGAACTCTGCGGACATGGGCGCCTCCGGGGGTATCGCCGTGCTGTTCCCTTCACGTCACCGTGCCGGAGAGTTCGCCCGTTGGCAATGGTGCCGTGGCGCCGCGTAGGGTCGGCCGGGTGCTCGATACTTCGCCCTTGACGGACGCCGTGGAACGTTTCGCCGACCGGCTGCGGGCCGCCCCGCAGAGCCGCCTCCAGCGCGGGGCCGCCGCCGAGGCGCTCGACCTGGCCCGGGAGCTCGCCCTGCGGGCGCAGCGGCTGGAGGACCCCTCGGGGCGGGCTCGGGAACGGCTCGTGCCGGACGCCGGGATCTTCGTCGTGGGGGACCAGGTGTCGGTGACCGGGCTGGACCTCGCCGAGGTGCTGGGCGCGCTGCGGGACGGGGAGAACGCGAAGGCCCCGTCCGAGCTGCTGGACGAGGCCGTGGCGCTGGTGGAGCGGGCGGAAGTCAGAGCGATGCGATGACGCGGTCCGCGAGGATGTAGACGTTGCTGTCGGGGTCCTCGGAGTCGCCGCAGGAGAAGGTCAGCGCGTAGGCGCCGGAGATGCCCGAGCCGCCCAGCAGGACGGGCGCCGTGCCCGAACGGAGGGCCTCCGCGAGGCGCTCCGCCGTCTCCCGGTGGCCCGGGGTCATGCACAGCGTGGTGCCGTCCGTGAAGACGTACACGTCCAGGGTGCCCAGGGGGCCCGGACGGACGTCCGCGAGGGCCGTACGGGCCTCCGCGAGCTCCTCCAGGCGGTTGACCGTGCGCTCGTGGTCGGCGCCCGGGTGCGACTGGACCGGGACGAAGTCGGGGTGCGAGGGGTGACGCCGGCGGGCCGCGGCCAGTTCGGCCGAATCCTCCGGGTACTCGTCGGCGAGGTCGTCGCCCAGGACCGGCTCCAGGCCGACCATGTCCGCCTGCCGGGGCAGGAAGACCGGGCCGTCCTCACCGAGGCCGGGCAGGCCGCCCAGCAGCGAGGGGGCGTCGGCGGCGTCGCGGGCCTCCTGCGCGGCCCAGAAGGCCCGCGCCTCGGCCAGCTCGCGCTCGCGCTCCTCGGCGAGGGCCTCGGCCACGGCGGCTCGTATCTCCGCGGCGGGGGAGGTCCCGGCCGTGCGGGCGTGGGGGACGGTCGCGGCACGCGGGTGTGCCGACACCGTCAGCTCACCGCGCAGGGCCGTGACCTGCTTGCGCAGTCCGTGGACGGCGTGCAGCGCAGCAGCGCCCACGGCCGTGGCAGCGGCCGTGGTCAGCAGCAGGGCAAGAGACATGGCGCTCACTGACTAACTCCTGATTGATTCGATCCCCCGACTTCCTACATCAGCTTGTCCCGTGCTGGGAATGGCGTGCAGTGCATTACGTCATGA
Organism: Streptomyces sp. AB3(2024); assembly: GCF_041862025.1. Classification (NCBI taxonomy): domain Bacteria; kingdom Bacillati; phylum Actinomycetota; class Actinomycetes; order Kitasatosporales; family Streptomycetaceae; genus Streptomyces; species Streptomyces sp. AB3(2024). The sequence continues at coordinate 422 of NZ_JBGWAB010000087.1, read as the reverse complement.
ATTGGACAGGTCTTTCGGCCTGGCGGCCTCGGGGGGATAGCGTCTGACCTGGGCAAATGCCGATCCCCCAGGACAAAGGTCACATCCTGGGGGAGATTCGGTCACAGGTCGGCCGCGACCGGATTAGATTCGACGTCAGTACAGCGCATGGATCTAGAGGATCCCTTGCGGGGCCTGGGGGCCCACGCTGGGGCCGTACGAAGCCCTCACGCTCCGCTACGTTCAGGGGCCTCCGCTGCGGGCAGGTGCCGCCCCTCGTTCCTCGGGGCGACCCCTACCCTCCGCTGCGGCTCAGCTCAGCCGCTCCGGCCCGTGGTCGCGCTGGGCTTCGCCTCCGCTGCGGGCAGGTGCCGCCCCTCGTTCCTCGGGGCGACCCCTACCCTCCGCTGCGGCTCAGCTCAGCCGCTCCGGCTCGTGGTCGC
>NZ_JBGWAB010000086.1:0-33930 GCF_041862025.1 Streptomyces sp. AB3(2024) | reverse complement strand
GCCTCGCCGTCGCGCGACCGGGCGCCGGCCGGGCCGGTGTCCGCCGCGTCGTGGCCGGAGGCCCGGGCGCCCTGCGGTCCGCCGCTCCCGGCGGCGCCGCGCGGGCGCGGGAGGTCGGCTGCCGGAGTCTGAGCATGCGTGCGTACGGCCTCGGCGGCCGCGATGGGGGCCTTGCCGTGGCCGGGCTCGTCCGTACCTCCGCCTGAGGCGACGGCGGGCTGCGGGCCCTCCTGGGAGGTGGGGTACTCCGTCACGCGTGGAATTCCGTCCGTTTGCGCTCGATGTGCGCTGCACTCAACTCGGTCAGTCGCGGTATACCCGCTCAGCGGCGGGGGCACCATCACCCCCGGGATCCGCGTCCCGCTCGTTACCTCTCGTTCGGCGTCGACCTCCGGTCAAGTCCCGGTCGCCGCAGGTCATTTGTGGTTACGGGGACCGGTCGGCCCCCCGCGCACGACCGGCGGAGGACGATCCTACGTTTGAACCCCGGGGGCGCATCAAGGGTCTCATGACGTCATATGCGCCGGGGTGCGGTCCCAGTCCTCGGGCAGGGCCGGAACGCCCCACACCGGATCGGGCCGCCAGTCCTGCCAGCCGTCGCGGAACGGGGACCCCCAGGCCTCGATCACCCCGACCGCCGCCCGCCCGGCCTCCTCCACCCGCCGGGCCTGCTCCGGGTCCATCAGTCCGGTGCGCTGGGCCTGCGCGAACTCGTCCTCGTCCCGCCAGTTCCAGCTGCGGTCCGGGTAGACGGAGATGTCGAGGAAGTGGTCCACCGAATCCACTCCGCCGGACCAGCGGACGAGGGGCTCCTCAAGGTTCACGTACCAGTTCTTGAAGCGCCAGCCGTGGTCCCAGAACAGCCAGACGGACCACGGCTCCCCGGGACGGGCCAGCTTGAGCACGCCCGCTCCGAACCAGCGCGAGCGCGCGGTGGTCCGCGGCGCGGTGTAGCGGGTGGCGAGCGGCTCCTCGTGCACGGGGGTGCCGTCCGCGAGCACCGGCTTGACGCATTCGGTGCCGGGGGCCATCCACACCGCGAGCAGCTCGGCGGTGTCCCGCACCACGGTCACCGGACGGGCGATGTGGACCTGGCCCTTGAGCCCCGGGGCGTGGTCGCGGTAGCGCCAGAGGATCCGGTCCCCGGGCGCCCAGTGCGCGTCCTGCGCGGGGCGGTGCCCCGCACCGCTCACGGACCTGTGGGTACCTGTCATGCGCAGATCTTAGGGCGGCCGCCCCCGAACTGGCTGCGTTGCAGGTCACGGAGGGGTGCGGGGACGGTAAACGACCGGATTCGGCCCCTGGGAGGGGGCCGTTCAGGGCCGGGTCATCCGCAGGACGTCCAAGGCCTCGTCCAGCTGTTCCAGGGTGAGCGCGCCCCGCTCGACGTAGCCGGACTCCAGGACGACCTCCCTGATCGTCTTCCGCTCGGCGAGGGCCCGCTTGGCGACCTTGGCCGCCTCCTCGTAGCCGATGTAGCGGTTCAGCGGGGTCACCACGGAGGGCGAGGACTCGGCGTACTGCCTGGCCCGCTCGGAATTGGCGGTGATCCCGTCCACCGTGCGGTCGGCCAGCAGCCGGCTGCCGTTGCCGAGCAGGCGGATCGATTCGAGGAGGTTCCTGGCCATCACCGGGAGCATCACGTTGAGCTCGAAGTTGCCGGCCGCGCCCGCCACGGCGACCGCGGTGTCGTTCCCCGTCACCTGCGCGGCGATCATCAGGACGGCCTCCGGCACCACCGGATTGACCTTTCCGGGCATGATCGAGGACCCCGGTTGCAGATCCGGCAGATTGATTTCGGCCAATCCGGTGCGCGGGCCCGAGGCCATCCAGCGCAGATCGTTGCAGATCTTGGTGAGCGAGACGGCGATGGTGCGGAGCATCCCGGACGTCTCCACCAGCGCGTCCCGGGCCCCCTGGGCCTCGAAGTGGTTGCGGGCCTCGGTCAGCGGCAGCCCGGTCGCCGCGGCCACCTCGGCGATCACCGCGGCGGAGAACCCGGGAGGGGTGTTGATGCCGGTGCCGACCGCCGTGCCGCCCAGGGGCAGTTCGGCCAGCCGGGGCAGCACGGCGCGCAGCCGCTCGACGCCGTGGCGCACCTGGGCGGCGTACCCGCCGAACTCCTGGCCCAGGGTGACCGGGGTGGCGTCCATCAGGTGCGTGCGCCCGGCCTTGACCACCTCGGCGAACTCGGCCTCCTTGCGTTCCAGGGCGGCTGCGAGGTGCTCCAGGGCCGGGATCAGCTCACCGGTGACGGCGGCGGTGGCGGCGATGTGGATGGAGGAGGGGAAGACGTCGTTGGAGCTCTGCGAGGCGTTGACGTGGTCGTTGGGGTGCACGTCGCGCCCGAGCCGTTCCGTGGCCAGGGTGGCGATGACCTCGTTGGCGTTCATGTTGGACGAGGTCCCGGACCCGGTCTGGAAGACGTCCACGGGGAAGTGGTCGTCCCAGCGGCCGTCGGCGACCTCGGCCGCGGCGGAGCGGACGGCCCGCGCCGTGTCGGCGTCCAGTACGCCCAGTTCCTCGTTCACCGCGGCCGCGGCCGACTTGATGCGGGCCAGGGCTTCGATGTGGGCGCGCTCCAGCCGCTGCCCCGAGAGCGGGAAGTTCTCCACGGCGCGCTGGGTCTGGGCGCGCCACTTGGCGTGCGCGGGGACCCGTACCTCGCCCATGGAGTCGTGCTCGGTCCGGAACGCTTCGGACCGCTGATCGTCTGTCATGTTCGTTGCCTCCTGAAAAAGTTGAGCAATTGTCTTGTTCGAAGTGTTCCCAACTCCCCTACCGACCAGTAAATACCGTGGGTAACACCGTGGGTAACACCGTGGGTATCACTGCAATCGGGGAGGCGTTCATGGCACGTGCGCGTACGAAACCCAGGCTCAGATCTACCTTCGCCGCCATCGCGGCGATCGCGGCCGCCCTCGGGGGCGTCACCGCCATCACCCCCATGGCCCAGGCGGCACCCGCCGCCGGCGGCTCGATCACACCCCTTTCGCCGGAACTCGAAGCCGTCCGGGCCGCCGAGGCCACCAAGATCTACGGAGACCCGGCGATCCGCCCGCTGAACGAGCGCAAGACCGGGCTCATCTCGCTCGGCGACAGCGAGATCTCGGGCGAGGGCGTCGGCAACTACGACCCCGCGACCAACACGTCCGCCAACCAGTGCCACCGCTCGCCGGACTCCGCGATCCACCGCACCGGCATCCCGGCCGACCTGACCTTCAACGTGGCCTGCTCCGGCGGCTACACCGGGAACATCAGGATCGGCGGCAGCAAGCAGTACGCCGACGAGCTGGTCCAGAGCGACGGCCTCGCCGTAAAGGCCCGCAACACGAAGATCAAGATGGTGCTGCTGGTCGCCGGGGCCAACGACGACCTCCAGTTCGGCCCCGTCATGACCGACTGCGTCACCCGCTGGGTGCTCAGCCAGGGCACCTGCGAGCCCAAGTACGGCCCCGGCTGGCAGGCGCGCGTCGACGGCCTCAAGCCCAAGGTGGAGGCCACCGTCGCCGACCTCAAGACGGTCATGCGCGACGCCGGCTACGCCGACTCCGACTACAAGCTCGTGGTGATGGGCTACCCCAGCCCCATCGGCCCCGACTTCAACGACAACCCGAACTTCCCCGGCAAGCTCCCCGGAGGCTGCGCCGGCTACGACTCCGACGCCGCCTGGGGCCGCAACTACGCGGTGCCCACCTTCGAGAAGGGCATGCGCGAGGCCGCACTCGCCTCCGGCGCCTACTACCTCGACAACTCGCGGCTCTTCAACGGTCACGAGGTGTGCATGGAGGACACCTGGGCCCGCGGCCTCTACCTCGACCTCGGGGACCACTTCCCGTGGGACGAGAACACCGCCCGCCAGTCCTTCCACCCCAACTACCGCGGCCACGGCGCCTTCGCGTCCTGCCTGACCCAGCTCTACGACTCCGGCCTGCGCGAGGCCTCCTGCGCCGACCCCGCCAGCACCGGGACCCCCGTCCTGCAGGCCGGCGCCTGGGACGACCTCTACAAGCCCCTCAGGAACGAGGCCACCGGCAACTGCCTCGACGACTTCGGCGGCTCCAGCGCCAACAACACCAAGGTCGTCGGCTGGGACTGCCACGGCGGCCGCAACCAGGGCTGGTGGTACGAACCCGCCCGCGGCGCCGTGCACACCGAACTCACCCAGGACCGCTGCCTGGACGTCCCCGGCGCGAACTACGGGGCCGGCACCGGTCTGATCCTGTGGAACTGCCACGGCGGCGCCAACCAGAAGTTCGTCCGCGACGGCGCCACCCTGCGCCCGGCCGCCGCCACCGGCATGTGCCTGACCGTGGCCGCCGCCCACGAACAGCTGCGCCTCCAGCCCTGCAACGGCTCGGCGAACCAGCGCTTCGCGTAGCCCCGCCATCCCCTCGGACCCCCACACCCGGCCGGTGCTCTCCGGCCGGGTGCTCCTCCCTCCGCCGCCCGCGCAACCGGACCGCCCGTACGCACGTCCGTAGCTTCCGGCAGGCCCGCCGGGGCACCCGGCACCCGGCGCGCGCAGATCTCGTCGAGGGAGCAGTCCGATCTTCGTCACCGTCCTCCTCATGGCCGTCCTCGGCCTCTTCGCCCTTCTCCTCCTCCTGGGCAAGGGGCTGCACTTCCTGGCGACCCGCAGGCCGGCCGTGAGCGCGAGCCCCGTGGGCAAATGGGCCGAAGCGGCCGTACTGTGCCTGGCCGCGGCCGCCCTCCTGGCCTCCGTCGGCGCGGGGACGGGCCTCGACCCCCGCCCCGTGCGGCCCTGCGTGGAGGCGCTCGCCGAAAAGGAGGGGCCCGGCGGATTCCGCACCCCCGACGCCGACATCACCATCAGGCGGACGATGCTGCCGATCTCGGTGCTCTGCGAGTTCCCCGGCGGCACCCGCGTGGAACTCGTCTCGCCCTGGGTGAACCCGCTGCTCGCGCTGTCGCTGGTCGGTGCGGCCGGCTGCGCGGCCGGCTTCGTGCGGGCAGCCCGGGCCACCCGGCGCGGCGCACCGCGCAGCGGGCACCCGGCGTACTGAACGGCCGCCCTCAGCGGGTTCGTGCCCCGAGCAGCCCGCGCACCTCGCGCGGCCGGTTGGTGATGATGGTGTCCACCCCGAGCCGGACGCACAGCTCCACGTCCTCGGGTTCGTCCACGGTCCACACCCGCACCGCCAGCCCCTTCGCCTTCAGGCGCCCCACGAGTCCGGGGTCCTTGCGCACCAGGTCGATGCCGGGGCCGGCGTGCGCCGCGAACGGGGGACGGACGGGCCTGACCCGGCGCTCGATCAGGTACACGGCAGGCAGTCCGGGCGCGAGCCGGTGCATCCGCGTCAGCGCGGTCCGGGAGAAGCTCATCACCTCGACGAGCCCCGACGCCCCGTCGGCCAGGCCGTGGTCGCGCAGCACCCGCACCAGCTCGGCCTCCAGGCGCCCGCCGGCCCGGGTGGGGTGCTTGGTCTCGACCGCCAGCCCCACGGGCCGGTCCGCGGCGAGCGCCTCCTTGAGCAGGTCCTCGAAGAGCAGCACCCGCGCCCCGCGGTGCGCCGCGCCCTTCCACCGGCCGAAGTCGAGGGCGGACAGCTCCTCGTACGTCATCTCGGAGACGACCCCGCGGCCGTCGGAGGTCCGCTCCACCGTCCGGTCGTGCACGCACACCAGCCGCCCGTCGGCGCTCAGCCGCACATCGCACTCCAGTGCGTCCGCGCCGTCGGCGATGGCCTGCCGGTAGGCCTCGACGGTGTGCTCGGGGTGTGCGTACGAGGCCCCGCGATGGGCGACGACGCGCACGTCGCGGGCGGTGGGGGAGGACAGCTCAGTCATGCCGCAGACGTTATCGGGATGCGCGGCCCGACCCGTTACGGGATGCTCCACCGATGGCTGAACACTTCATGACGCTCCCCTGCGCGCCCTGCGCCTCCTGCCGCTTCGAGGCGTGGCAGCGCGTCGTGGAGGGCCGGCTGCGCTGGGAGGAACAGCAGTACTGCCCCACGGACGAGGCCCTGGCGTGCGGGGGCGGCTGGGGTCCGCCCCCGCCGTGGGTCCGCGAGCGGATCGTCGCCGCCGAGGGCGTCGTACGCCTCGCCGTCGGCGGGCCGGACGGCGTGCCGCTGAGAGCCGTTCGCGAGGTGTACGGGCTCACGGTGCCGCAGCTGCGCGAGGCCCGCGAGAACGGCCTGGAGGCCACCGCGGTGGAGGCGGAGCTGCTGCGCGCGATGCGCGGCGGGCCCCGGGGGTGAGGTCGGCCCCGGGGCCCGCCGGTCGGGCCGGCAGCCCGCCCTCCGGCCATCCCGAAGACCCCGGCCCCGCGATCGTGTGACGAGCCTTTAGACGAAGTTCTTGTTGATCAAGAGGTTCATGATGTCGGGGCGGTAGTTGGGGAAGTCCATGGGCACAATGCCGAAGCGGGCGCGCTGAGCCTTCCTCGGCTCCAGGTACGCGTAGACACTCGGGAAGATCTTCTGGGCCCCGATGGAGGGTTCGGGGATGGGTCCCTTGGCGGTGCTGGTGAAGTTGATGAACATCTGAGAAGTGGTCTGGTCGAACCACGCCGCGTCGAACCAGTCGTTGATCGCCTGCTTCTTCTCATCGTCCGGGACGTTGTACTTGTCCTGGACCTTGCAGTGGTCGTCCCACTTGAGGACGGTCCAGTCGTGGCTGAAGTCGGTGAGGAGCACGACCTTGCCGCGAGCCTGACCCAGGGTGGGCCACGTGGGGGCGGTCCAGAAGAGCGGACGGAAATGCATCGACGGGTCGTCCAAGTGCCAGTTGAAGCGGCGCCTGAATTCCTCTGCGCCGAGCGCCTGGCCTCCCGCATTCTCATTCTTGACGCGCATGATGATCACTTCCTTCGGGTTGCTCCGCAGGAAGTAGTCGCAGTCGTTGAGGACGTCCGCGAACCGCTTGTCCATGAATACGTTGCCGTGATAGAGCCCCATCTCGTTCGCGGAGCCCTGCAATCCGTTCAAACGGATGTCGAGGAAGCGGATGCCGTTGTTGAGCTGGGTCAGCAGGTCCCAGTCCTGGCACTTCGCGATGCTGATGCCGCTGTTGGCGCAGGTGTTGTGGGTTCCGGGGATCGTCAGCTTCGTGACGGGAAGGCTGTTGGAGAGCTGTCCCATCCAGGACCGGGCAGACCAGCTCGCGGCGGTTGCCGTACTCGGGAGGCCGAGCACGGTGGCAGCGGCCAGGCCACCGGCTCCGGCTGCCCACTTCAGGACGTCACGACGGGTAGAGCTCATGCCTGTTCTCCGATTCAGGGCGAAACATGGCCGATCAGTACGACCACGGCTGGAATTCTCGACGGAATCACGCTGCGCAGAGCAGCGGACGGCCTCCGAGGCCCACCGTAAACGGGGCCGTTAACGTTTCGCTGTCACCCGCTAACGTCTTGCTGGCGTCCGCTAACGCTCTTGCTTCGCCTGGACCGGCTCTGAAATTGAATGCCTGATGTCGGGCGGTCGGCCGTGATCAGGGAGGGGGCGGGTACGGCAAGAGAGCCCCCGGCGCGGATGCGCCGGGGGCTCTCTTGAGGCGGGGGGGAGTGCCGGGCTACGCCAGGCCGGGGCCGCGGACCGGGATGTGGGTGAACGTCGGCTCCGGGGCCGGGTTCTGGAAGAAGTCGTTGCCCTTGTCGTCCACGACGATGAACGCCGGGAAGTCCTCGACCTCGATCTTCCAGACCGCCTCCATGCCGAGCTCCTCGTACTCCAGGACCTCGACCTTCTTGATGCAGTCCTGGGCCAGGCGCGCGGCCGGGCCGCCGATCGAGCCGAGGTAGAAGCCGCCGTGCGTGCCGCACGCGTCCGTCACCTGCTGCGAGCGGTTGCCCTTGGCCAGCATGACCTTGGAGCCGCCCGCCGCCTGGAACTGCTCGACGTAGGAGTCCATGCGGCCGGCCGTGGTCGGGCCGAAGGAGCCGGACGCGTAGCCCTCGGGGGTCTTCGCGGGGCCGGCGTAGTAGACCGGGTGGTCCTTCAGGTACTGCGGCATCTCCGCGCCCGAGTCCAGCAGTTCCTTGATCTTGGCGTGCGCGATGTCGCGGGCCACGACCAGCGGTCCGGTCAGGCTCAGCCGGGTCTTGACCGGGTGCTTGGTCAGGGTCGCCAGGATGTCGTCCATCGGCTGGTTCAGGTCGATGGAGACGACGTCCGAGGACGCGTCGAGGTGGGCGTCCTCGGTCTCCGGCAGGAACCGCGCCGGGTCCGTCTCCAGCTGCTCCAGGAAGACGCCCTCGGCGGTGATCTTCGCGGTGGCCTGGCGGTCCGCCGAGCAGGACACGGCGATGGCGACCGGGAGGGACGCGCCGTGGCGCGGGAGGCGGACGACGCGGACGTCGTGGCAGAAGTACTTGCCGCCGAACTGCGCGCCGATGCCGATCTTCTGCGTCAGCTCGAAGACCTGCTGCTCCAGGGCCTCGTCGCGGAAGCCGTGACCCAGCGCGGAGCCCTCGCGGGGCAGCTCGTCCAGGTAGTGGGCGGAGGCGTACTTGGCCGTCTTCAGCGCGTGCTCGGCGGAGGTGCCGCCGACGACGATCGCCAGGTGGTAGGGCGGGCAGGCCGCCGTACCGAGGGAGCGGATCTTCTCCTCCAGGAACTTCATCATGGAGGCCTCGTTGAGGACCGCCTTGGTCTCCTGGTAGAGGAACGACTTGTTGGCGGAGCCGCCGCCCTTGGCCATGAAGAGGAACTTGTACGCGCCGCCGTCGGTCGCGTACAGCTCGATCTGCGCGGGCAGGTTCGAGCCGGTGTTCTTCTCCTCCCACATGGTGAGGGGGGCCATCTGCGAGTAGCGCAGGTTCAGGCGGGTGTACGCGTCGTAGATGCCGCGCGAGAGGGCGGCCTCGTCCGCGCCCTCGGTGAGCACGTTCTGGCCGCGCTTGCCCATCACGATCGCCGTGCCCGTGTCCTGGCACATCGGCAGGACGCCGGCCGCCGCGATGTTCGCGTTCTTCAGGAGGTCGAGCGCGACGAACTTGTCGTTCGAGCTCGCCTCCGGGTCGTCGATGATCCGGCGCAGCTGCGCGAGGTGCGCGGGGCGCAGGAAGTGCTGGATGTCGTGGATGGCCTCTTCGGCGAGCTTGCGCAGCGCCTCCGGCTCGACCTTGAGGAACGTACGGCCGTCGGCCTCGAAGGTCGAGACGCCCTCCGAGGTCACCAGCCTGTACGGGGTGGTGTCCTCGCCCAGGGGGAGCAGATCGGTGTACGCAAACTCTGGCATGACGGCAGTCATTCCTCACTCGGCAGACGGCGCTGGCGACCAATTTGGCAGCGCGGTTAACCAGCGTAGGACCTCTCCCGGGGGCTTTGTCTGTGAGGTAAGGCTCAGTCGGCCCCGGCGAGGGAGTATCGCGATCTATCGTGTCTCGCTATGCTGGTTGACGTGGACCTGGAAAAGCACCCTGCCGCCCCCGCCCCCGTGGCCGCCGCCCCCGCCGGGCTGCGCGCCTCCGACGCCGATCGTGACCGGATCGCCGAGATCCTTTCCCATGCCGTCGCCGAGGGCCGGCTGACCGCCGAAGAGCACTCCGAGCGCCTGGACTCCCTCTACGCCCTGAAGACGGTGGGAGAGCTGGACGTCCTGGTCGGCGACCTTCCGGCCGGCGCCGCGGCCGCCGTCCCCGCCGCCCCGCCGGCCGCACTGCCGCCCGCCGCCGCCGTGTCCGGCCCGGTCGAGACGGTGGTCGCCGTGTGCAGCAGCTCCGCCCGCAAGGGCCGCTGGCGTCCCGGGGCCCGCACCCGCGCGGTCTCGATCCTCGGCGACATCACCATCGACCTCACCGAAGCGGTCTTCGAGCAGCAGGTCACCGAGATCAACGTGACCTCCGTCCTCGGCAACGTCGAGGTGCTGGTGCCGGAGAACGTCACGCTGCGCGGCTACGGCGGCGGGGTACTCGGCAACTTCGAGGTGCGCGGCGAGGGGGTCGAGAGCGACCCGCAGGCGCCGGTGGTCATCGTCCGCGGATTCGCGCTGCTCGGGAACATCGAGGCCCGCCCCAAGCTCGGATCCCGCCTGGTCGACCTGGCGCACAAGCTCCGCAAGCGGCTCGACGGCTGAGCCGCCGCGCGGGCCCCGGCGCGGGCCCCGGGGGTCCGATACGGCCGGCGTGTGCCTGCGGCGTATTTCGGTCGAACCTCCCATCGGTGACGGTGCACAGTGCTTAGTGGCACGCACAGCGGGTAGGGACTGGTGCATCGTCTCTCGCTCGCGTATACGTCGTCAGGAGTAGACCCGTGCCGCATCCGCCGCATCAGTCCCTGCAGGCAGCCGCCGTCCAGAGTCTTCAGGCGCGTCCGGCCGCGGTGCCGAAGCCACGGATGCCGGCGCGGGAAGAGGACGGCCCATGGCATGCGGAGGCGGTGTGTCGCAGGGACGAGGCGGGCCTGTTCTTCGCACCCTCCAAGGAGCCGACCGCGGCCCGGCTCGCGCGCGAGGAGGCCGCCAAGCGGGTCTGCGCGCGCTGCCCCGTGATGGTCGCCTGCCGCGAGCACGCACTGCTCCAGCCCGAGCCCTACGGAGTCTGGGGCGGCCTCACCGCCGCCGAGCGGCGGGTGGTCCTGGGGCGCAGGCGCCGCCGGGCCGCCGAGCTGCTCCCCGGGGCGGGTACGCCGCCCATCGCCGCCGCCGGCTGAGCCCCGTACGCGCGCGCTGGTCCCGTTTACGCGCGCCGGTCCCGTACGCGCGGGCGGGTCCCCGTACACGCGGGTGGGTCTCCCCGTGCCCCCACCGCGATCCCCGTACGACGAAGGGGCGGTCCCCCCGCACCGGGACCGCCCCTTTCGCCGTGCCGTCGCCGGCCCGGTTCCTCCTACTGCGCCCGGTCGAAGTCGATCGCGCTGTACGCGCGCAGCTTCGAGAGGCGGTGGGTGGAGTCGATCTGCCGGATCGTGCCCGACTTCGAGCGCATGACCAGCGAGGACGTGGTCGCGGTCTCCGCGCGGTAGTGGACGCCGCGCAGCAGCTCGCCGTCGGTGATGCCGGTGGCCACGAAGAAGACGTTCTCGCCGGACACCAGGTCGTTGGTGTGCAGCACCCGGTCCAGGTCGTGGCCCGCGTCCAGGGCCTTCTGGCGCTCGGCGTCGTCCTTGGGCCACAGCTTGCCCTGGATCGTGCCGCCGAGGCACTTGATGGCGCAGGCCGAGATGATGCCCTCGGGGGTGCCGCCGATGCCCAGGAGCAGGTCGACGCCGGTGCCCTCGCGCACCGCCATGACCGAGCCCGCGACATCGCCGTCGGAGATGAACTTGATGCGGGCGCCGGTCTCGCGGATCTCCTTGACGATGCCCTCGTGGCGGGGGCGGTCCAGGATGACGACCGTGACGTCCTCGACGGCCATGCCCTTGGCCTTGGCGACCCGGCGGATGTTGACCGAAACCGGCGCGTTGATGTCGACGAAGTCGGCGGCCTCGGGGCCGGTGACGAGCTTGTCCATGTAGAAGACCGCGGACGGGTCGAACATCGTGCCGCGGTCGGCGGCCGCCAGGACGGCGATGGCGTTGGGCATGCCCTTGGCGTTCAGGGTGGTGCCGTCGATCGGGTCCACGGCGATGTCGACCTCGGCACCGGTGCCGTCGCCGACCTGCTCGCCGTTGTAGAGCATCGGGGCTTCGTCCTTCTCGCCCTCGCCGATGACGACGACGCCGTTCATCGAGACGGTGGAGATCAGGGTGCGCATGGCGTTGACCGCGGCGCCGTCCGCGCCGATCTTGTCGCCGCGGCCGACCCACCGGCCCGCGGCGAGGGCGGCGGCCTCGGTGACCCGGACGAGTTCCAGAGCGAGGTTGCGGTCGGGGGCTTCGGGAGAGACTTCGAGCTGGGGCGGCAGGTTGTGCTCGGTCATCGGAGCGCACCTTTCTGTACGACGACGGCCGGGATGTGAGGGTGCTGGAACTCTATCGGTACGTCGACATATTGAGCAGAGCGGGTCACGTATGAGCGGAATATCGGTCAACAGGACGGGCTGAGTGGACGCATCCCCCGCCCCTCCCGTCCCGTACGGGACTTCCGCCGGGCCCGCCACGCCGACCCCGGCGCTGATCGTCCCCGGGCATGCGGGACGATGGGGGCGTGGCAGGTATGAAAGGCAAGCAGACGGTCTGGGACATGGTGCGGTCGCTGGCGGTGATCGGCGTCGTCGTGGCGGGCATCTACATCTTCCTCCCCCATGACGAATCGGCCGACCCGACGCGCACGGTGGACTACCGGGTGGAGACCATCACGGCGCGCCGCGCCGCGCCGTACCCCGTCGCGGCCCCGGTGGGGCTGGCGAAGGAGTGGCGGGCGACCTCGGTGACGTACGAGCGCAAGGACGCCAACGCCTGGCACCTGGGCTTCCTGGACCCGGAGAAGCAGTACGTGTCGGTGGAGCAGTCCAGCGACGCCTCGGTTAAGTACGTGGAGAAGGTCACCCGGGGGGCGAAGGCCACCGGGCAGACCCAGCAGGTCGGCGACCGCGCCTGGGAGCGCTGGGACGGCGAGAAGTACGACGCCCTGGTGCTCCAGCAGCAGGGCTACGTCACCGTCGTGACCGGGACGGCCTCCTTCGAGCAGCTCGGCGCGATGGCCGCGGTGCTGGAGTTCAAGCAGGGGGCGCAGGCCTCGTAGGGCCCGCCGGAACACGGAGAAGGCCGCCCGCCCCGGGGAACCGGGGCGGGCGGCCTTCTCCGTGTCCGCTCTGCGCGGGGCGGGACTCAGACGGTGGTGACGACCTGGTCGAAGTCCAGGCGCGGGGAGCGCGGGAACCAGGCGTTCTCGCCCGGCTTGCCGATGTTGACGACCATCAGCGGGGTGTGGTCGGCGTCCAGGAACTCCTTCTGGACGCCGGCGAAGTCCAGACCGGTCATCGGGCCGGCGGCCAGGCCGGCGGCCCGGACGCCCAGGATGAAGTAGGCGGCCTGGAGGGAGGCGTTGACCAGGGCGGACTGCTCGCGGACCGGGCGCTCGGAGAAGAAGGCGTCCTTGGCCTGCGGGAAGTGGGGCAGCAGCTGGGGGAGCTCGTCGTGGAACTCGTTGTCCGCGGAGAGGATCGCGACCAGCGGGGCGGCGGCGGTCTTGGCCTGGTTGCCCTCGGCCATGTGCTTCACGAGGCGCTCGCGGGCCTCGGGGGAGCGGACCAGCGTGATGCGCAGCGGGGTCTGGTTGAAAGCCGTGGGGCCGAACTTCACCAGGTCGTAGATGGCCTGGACCTGCTCCTCGGTGACCGGCTCGTCGGAGAACGAGTTGGCGGTGCGGGCCTCGCGGAACAGCAGGTCCTGGGCGGCGGCGTCGAGCACGAGAGACATCGGTAAGCCTTCTTCTGTACGGAGGTGAAGCGCGATGTCTCCGACTCTACGACGAAAGTAGATGAAATTTCAACTAAATGGGCCTGGCGAGACCTGGATCACTCTTCGCGGCCGCCCCCGCGGCCGTCGCCGTCCCCGGCCGCCTCCCGGGCCGCCAGCGCCGAGTCCAGCCGGGCGCGGGCCCCCTCCAGCCAGTGCCGGCAGACCCGCGCCAGCTCCTCGCCGCGCTCCCAGAGCGCGAGGGACTCCTCCAGGGAGGTGCCGCCGGCCTCCAGCCTGCGGACGACCTCGACGAGTTCGTCGCGGGCCTGTTCGTACCCCAGCGCGGTATCGCTCTCAGTCATTCCCGTTTCCCATCGTATCTGCGTACTACAGCCATTTTGTTGCCGGAACTTGTCATCCTTGAGCGGTCTTCGAGGCCGTCTCCGCCGTGACCTCCACCGCGAACTCGCCCGCCGCCACCCGCGCCCGCAGCACCTGCCCCGGCGCGACCTCGCCGGGCGCCCGCACCACGTGTCCGTCCGCCCGCTGGAGCACCGCGTACCCGCGCTCCAGGGTGGCCGCGGGGGACAGCGCGAGGACCCGGGCCCGGGTGTGCTCCAGTTCGGAGTCGGCCCGGTCCAGCAGGTGCCCGAGCGTGCGCCGGCTGCGGGCCAGCAGCGCGTCCAGCTCGGACTCCCGGGTCTCCACCATCCGCTGCGGGTGCACGAACACCGGCCGGGCCAGGGCGTGCGCGAGTCCCCGCTCCTCCCGGTCCAGCAGCCCGCGCAGCGCGCGCAGCCCCCGGCCCTGGAGCTGGCGCACCCGCTCCATCTCCTCCCCGACGTCCGGGACCACCTTCTTCGCGGCGTCCGTCGGCGTGGAGGCCCGCAGGTCCGCCACCAGGTCCAGCAGCGGCGAGTCCGGCTCGTGCCCGATCGCCGAGACCACCGGCGTACGGGCCGCCGCGACCGTCCGTACGACCTCCTCGTCGGAGAAGGGCAGCAGGTCCTCGACGCTGCCGCCGCCGCGCGCCACGATGATCACGTCCACATCGGGCCGGGCGTCGAGCTCCTTGACCGCCTGCACCACCTGCGGCACCGCGTGCACCCCCTGCACGGCCACGTTGCGCACCTCGAAGCGCACCGCCGGCCAGCGCCGCCGGGCGTTCTCCAGCACGTCCCGCTCGGCCGCCGAGGCCCGCCCCACCACCAGCCCGATCAGCTGCGGCAGGAACGGCAGCGGCTTCTTGCGGTCCAGCGCGAACAGGCCCTCGGCGGCCAGCGACCGCTTCAGCCGCTCCAGCCGGGCCAGCAGCTCCCCGATGCCGACCGGGCGGATCTCGGTGACCCGCAGGGACAGCTGCCCGCGCGGGGCGTACCACTCGGGCTTGGCCAGGACGACGACCCGCGCGCCCTCCGACACCGCGTCCGCGACCTCCTCCCAGACCTGCCGGAAGCAGGTCACGCTGACGGAGATGTCGTGCGACGGGTCCCGCAGCGTCAGGAACACCACCCCCGCCCCCGGCCGCCGGGACAGCTGCGTGATCTGCCCCTCCACCCACACCTGGCCCAGCCGGTCGATCCAGCCCCCGATGAGCCGGGACACCTGACCGACCGGCAGCGGCGCATCAGCCGACGTATTGAGACCCATGGACGCAGGCTAACCGCCGGGGCCGACACCCGTACCGGGCCCGTCGGCCGCGGCCCCGGCGCGTCGGCCGCGCTGGGCCGCCCAGACGCACAGCCCCACCAGCAGCCACACCGCCCCCACGAGCTGCGCCGTCCAGGACGCCCCGACGATCACGGCCACGGTCACGGCGGCGCCCAGTACGGGAACCACCAGGTGCTTCCACCGGTTCGGCGGGCCCTCCATCCGCCGCACCACGAACCAGCCCACCACCGAGGCGTGCAGCAGCGTGAAGGCCGTCAGCGCGCCGATGTCCACCACGGAGACCAGGTGGTCGAGCCCGTCGTCGCGGCGGGCCGCCCACACCGCCGCGACCAGCGTCACCGTGGCCGCGACCAGCAGCGCCGCCCTCGGGGTGCCGCCCGAAGTGCGCGCCAGAACGCCCGGCAGCCGCCGCTCCCGCGCCATCGCGAACAGCAGCCGCCCGGCCGCGGCCTGCCCGGCGAGCGCCGCGAAGGCCGCCCCGACCGCCTTGCTCGCCGCCACCAGGTCGTGCAGCCACCCCCCGACCGAGGCCTCGACGGCGTCGTAGAAGGCCGGTCCCTGCAGCGCCGGGTCGGCGGCCAGCTCGGCCGAGGAGACCGGGGTGAGCAGCGCCGCGAGGTAGGTCTGGACCAGGAACAGCACCCCGGTCAGCGCCAGGCAGAACAGCACCGCCCGCGCCACCCGGGCCGAGCCCCCGGTCGCCTCCTCCGCGAAGGAGACGATGGCGTCGAAGCCCAGGTAGGACAGGACCGCGATCGACACCGCGCCCAGGACGGCGCCCGACGAGAAACCCAGCGAACCGTCGCCGGTCAGCGGCGACAGCCAGCCGCGCCGGGCCCCGTCCCGGACCAGTACGGTCACCGCCGAGACGAGGAAGACGAGCAGGACCAGGAGCTCCATGCCGAGCACCGCGAAGCCCACGCGCGCGGCCGCCCGTACGCCCCACAGGTTCAGCAGGGTGGTGATCACCACGGCCAGCGCCGTCCACACCCAGCGGGAGACCTCCGGGACGAGGGCGTTCATCGCGATCCCGGAGAAGAGGTAGGCGACCGCCGGGATCAGCAGGTAGTCCAGCATCGCCATCCAGCCCGCGATGAGCCCCGGCCCCTCGCCCAGCGCCTTGCGGGCGTAGGTGAACACCGAGCCCGCCTGCGGGGCCACCCGCACCATCTGCGCGTAGGAGAAGGCCGTGAGGGCCATCGCGGCCGTCGCGACGAGGTACACGAGCGCGACGGCGCCGTGCGACCTGGCGTCCAGGGTGCCGAAGACCCCCACCGGAGCCATGGGGGCGATGAAGAGGAGACCGTAGACGACCAGGTCCCGGAATCCGAGGCTCCGCCGCAGGGCGGTGGGCGGGACGGCGGTGGAATCCGTGGCGGACGCCATCGTTCCTCCGAAGGATCGCCGGTATGGACGTTCGACCAAGTGTGTGCCGTACGGGGGACGTCCGGCCTGCTGGAGACCCCCGTACGATGGAGCGTATGACTGCTCCCGCCCCCGCTTCCGCATCCCGCCGCGTCCTGCTCGCCGCCCCGCGCGGCTATTGCGCGGGAGTGGACCGCGCCGTGATCGCTGTCGAGACGGCCCTCCAGCAGTACGGTGCGCCGGTCTACGTCCGCCACGAGATCGTGCACAACAAGTACGTCGTCCAGACGCTGGAGAAGAAGGGCGCCATCTTCGTCGAGCGGACGGAGGAGGTCCCGCCCGGCTCCATCGTGATGTTCTCCGCGCACGGCGTGGCGCCTGTGGTGCACGAGGAGGCCGCCCGCGGCAGGCTCGCGACGATCGACGCGACCTGCCCGCTGGTCACCAAGGTGCACAAGGAAGCCGTCCGGTACGCGAACGAGGACTTCGACATCCTCCTCATCGGCCACGAGGGCCACGAGGAGGTCATCGGCACCTCCGGCGAGGCCCCGGACCACATCACCATCGTCGACGGCCCGGACGACGTCGCGAAGGTCGAGGTGCGCGACGAGTCGAAGGTCGTCTGGCTCTCGCAGACCACGCTCTCGGTCGACGAGACGATGGAGACGGTCGACGCGCTGAAGACGAAGTTCCCGCTGCTCGTCTCCCCTCCCAGCGACGACATCTGCTACGCCACCTCCAACCGGCAGGCCGCGGTCAAGGTCATGGGCACCGACTCCGACCTGGTCATCGTGGTCGGGTCGAAGAACTCCTCGAACTCGATCCGGCTGGTCGAGGTCGCCCTCGACGCCGGCGCGGGCGCCGCGTACCTGGTCGACTTCGCGAGCGAGATCGACGAGGCCTGGCTGGAGGGCGTCACGACGATCGGCCTGACCTCGGGCGCCTCGGTGCCCGAGGTCCTGGTCGAAGAGGTCCTGGAGTGGCTGGCCGCCCGCGGCTACGCCGACGTGGAGATCGTCAAGACCGCCGAGGAGTCCATCGTCTTCTCCCTCCCCAAGGAGCTGCGCCGCGACCTGCGCGCGGAGGCCGCCGAACTGGTTGCCGGGGGCGCGGACGAGTAGCCTGCCGGGCCCGGCGTTCGTACGGTGAGTCCATGCAGATCTTCGGTGTGGACATCGGCGGTTCCGGGATCAAGGGCGCTCCCGTGGACCTGGACCGCGGCGAGCTGGCGCAGGAGCGCCACAAGGTACTGACACCGCATCCGGCCACCCCCGAGGGGGTGGCCGGATGCGTCGCAGAGGTGATCGACGCGTTCTCCTGGAAGGGCCCGGTGGGGGTCACCTTCCCGGGTGTGGTCACCGGCGGCATCACCCGTTCGGCCGCCAACGTCGACGGGGCGTGGGTGGGCACGGACGCCGCCGCCCTCCTCTCGCGGGAGCTCGACGGCCTGCCGGTCGCCGTCCTCAACGACGCGGACGCGGCGGGCGTCGCGGAGATGACGTACGGGGCCGGGCGCGGCCGGGGCGGCACCGTCATCCTGCTCACCCTGGGCACCGGCATCGGCAGCGCCCTCTTCACGGACGGGCGGCTCGTGCCGAACTCGGAACTCGGCCACCTGGAGCTCAAGGGCCACGACGCGGAGACCCGGGCGTCGGTGAAGGCCAAGGAGGACGGCGACCTCACCTGGGAGCGCTGGGCGCACCGCCTGCAGAGGTACCTGGCCCACGTCGAGATGCTCTTCTCCCCGGACCTCTTCATCCTCGGCGGCGGGGTCAGCCGCAAGCCGGAGAAGTTCCTCCCGCTGATCCGGGACATCCGGGCGGAGATCGTCCCGGCGAAGCTCCAGAACAACGCGGGCATCGTCGGCGCGGCGATGGCCGCCCGCGACCTGGCGCGGAAGGCGGGGTAGGCGGGTCGGGCGGTGCTGCGACGGGTCGGGCGGTGCTGCGACCGGTCAGGCGGTGCTGCGACGGGCGGCGCGCCGCCGCCCGCTCAGCGCGGCGCGCCGCACCAGGGCGATCAGGGCGGCGACCAGCGTGCCCGCGTAGAGCCAGCCGGCGTGCAGGGACAGCGCCGACACCACGCCCATCAGCTGCCCGCCGACGCCGCCGGAGGCGC
The DNA here is from genome assembly GCF_041862025.1 of Streptomyces sp. AB3(2024). NCBI lineage: Bacteria > Bacillati > Actinomycetota > Actinomycetes > Kitasatosporales > Streptomycetaceae > Streptomyces > Streptomyces sp. AB3(2024). The sequence continues at coordinate 15,526 of NZ_JBGWAB010000086.1, read as the reverse complement.
CCGACACGGGCCAGACCCCGGCGGCGAAGGCGATGGGCACGGCCACGGGCGCGGTGACCAGGTCGGCCGGCCGCACCCACGCGGCGGTCGCGGCGGCCACGGGGAGGAAGAGCAGCCCGTAGGCGAAGAGCGAGGAGTCGAAGAGCAGCCAGGAGATCCCGGCGGCCAGGAGCATCGCGACGCAGGCGAACAGCCCGCCGCCGAGCCCGGTCAGCCGGGGCCGGGGCAGCCGCCGCACGCCCCGGGCCGCGGGGGGCCGGGGAGCGCGCACCTGAGGGTGACCTGTCGAACGCATCCTGTATTGCTCCACCCGACCAACCTAGGCGGGAGGCCCCCCGGATCGGCCCCCGGACACGCGTACATCCACCGGCGCTCATCGGAAAGTAAACTGTCCGACGGCCCACTCCGGGCCGCCGCCCCCTCCAGCTACGGGAAGTCGCCAACGTGTCGCTCACGATCGGAATCGTCGGCCTGCCGAATGTCGGCAAGTCGACCCTTTTCAACGCCCTGACCAAGAACGACGTGCTGGCGGCCAACTACCCGTTCGCCACCATCGAGCCGAACGTCGGCGTCGTCGGCGTCCCGGACCCGCGCCTGGCCGTCCTGGCCGGCATCTTCGGCTCCCAGAAGGTCCTCCCGGCCACGGTCGACTTCGTCGACATCGCGGGCATCGTGCGCGGCGCCTCGGAGGGCGAGGGCCTCGGCAACAAGTTCCTCGCGAACATCCGCGAGTCGGACGCGATCTGCCAGGTCATCCGTGCCTTCAAGGACGAGAACGTCGTCCACGTCGACGGCAAGGTCTCGCCCAAGGACGACATCGAGACGATCAACACCGAGCTGATCCTCGCGGACCTCCAGTCCATCGAGAAGGCGGAGCCGCGCCTGACGAAGGAGTCCCGCCTCCAGAAGGAGAAGGTCGCGGTCCTGGCGGCCGTCGTCGAGGCGAAGAAGATCCTCGAAGCGGGCGACACCCTCTTCTCGAAGGGCATCACCAAGGGCACGGAGCAGGGCGACCTCCTCCACGAGCTGCACCTCCTCACCACCAAGCCGTTCCTCTACGTCTTCAACGTGGACGAGGACGAGCTGACGGACGACGCCTTCAAGGCGGAGCAGTCCGCGCTGGTCGCCCCGGCCGAGGCCATCTTCCTGAACGCGAAGCTGGAGCAGGACCTCTCGGAGCTGGACGACGAGGAAGCCCTGGAGCTCCTCCAGTCGGTCGGCCAGGACGAGCCCGGCCTCGCCACCCTCGGCCGCGTCGGCTTCGCCACCCTGGGCCTCCAGACCTACCTGACGGCAGGCCCGAAGGAAACCCGCGCCTGGACCATCAAGCAGGGCGCCACCGCCCCCGAGGCCGCGGGCGTCATCCACACCGACTTCCAGCGCGGCTTCATCAAGGCCGAGGTCATCTCCTTCGCGGACCTGGTCGAATGCGGCTCGGTCGCGGAAGCCCGCGCGAAGGGCAAGGCCCGCATGGAGGGCAAGGAGTACGTCATGCAGGACGGCGACGTGGTGGAGTTCCGCTTCAACGTGTAATCACATACCCACAGACGGCCTGACCTGCGAGAACGCAGGTCAGGTCGTAGTGCTGTCCGCAGCAGTCCGCAGAACCTGGAGCCGCTACGTGTCGTACACCGTGGAGCGGTGTCCGACGTGTACGACCCACACGACCAGCTCCCCGTTGTCGATCGTGTACACGACACGGTAGTCGCCGACTCGTAGGCGGCGGCGCTCAGGCTGGGATACGAGTGCGGTGGTGTTGAAGCCGAAGGGGTCGCTCTCCAGCTCGGTCAGTTTGGCCAGGATGCGAAGCGCCATGTCACGCGGGATCTTGCGCAGCTCGGCCTGGGCCTCGGGCCGGAACACCGTGCGGTAGTCACTCACTGCGTGCCAGCGTCTCCCTCATCACGTCCTCGATCGGGACGCCGGCGGCCGGGCTCGCCATGCGCTCGTCGATGATGCGGTTGATCTCGCGCTCTTCCCACTCCTGGTACTTGCGCAGCACCTCGATCGAGACCACGGCGGCGACCGGCTTGCCGCGACGGGTGATGACGGTGGGTACGTCGTCGCGGTCGGCCCGTTCGACGACTTCGGCCAAGTGAGCGCGTACATCGCGGATGGACTCTATGGGCAGCGGCTGAGTCATGCTTCAAGGGTACAGAGTGTGCCATGTGTACACAACGCTGCGAGCCAGTCGGTCCAGGGGCCAACGGTGGCAGTATGCGGGGACATGGCGAGAGGGGCCGGGGCGGGATGGGGCGCAGTGAGCGGGAGGCGGTTGCCGCGGGAGGGCGGCTGTACGAGGCGGCGCAGGCGGTGGCCGGTGACCACGGGCGGGCTGTCGAGGCGGTTCGGGCGGCGCTGAAGCCGATCTGCGATACGGCGGCGGAACAGGCGCTGGACGCCATCCCAGTGGCCGGTTGAAGGAGGTCACCGAGGGTCGGCTGAGGCTCGGGGAAGTCGAGAGGAGCGGGCTGCGGTCGGTCCGGCAGGTACTCGATGCCGGTTCCTACCGGTTGCGACAGATTCCCGGCGTGGGGCAGCGGACCGCCGACCACGTCATCGCGGCGGCACGTCAGATTTCTGATGCCGTTCGGGAGACCATCGCTGTCCACATCGACGTGGATCGGCCGGAGCCGCGAACCACCTCACTCGTCATGGCCCTGCACGTGCTGGTGGAAGCGGGCCCTGATGCGCGGCGAGCTGTCGATACGGCCGTGGCTCTCAGGTCAGGATCGGTCCGCAGGCATTCCGCTTCAACGTCTGACGCTATGTCAATACCTGTGCCCGACCCGCCTGTTGCTGGGTCGGGCGCAGGTGTGTGTCCGCAGTGGGTCCTCGATCCTGCGATGCGGTGACAGCGTTTGGCCGGGCGGCGTGGCGGCGACGCGGTCTCAGACCTTGACGACCTCCACGGAAGGGCCGCACAGGAGTGTCAGATCCTCGGGGTCGGAGGTGAGGACGGTGGCCGGCCGGGGCGCGTTGCGGGCGATGACGGCGAAGGCGGCGTCGATGGCGTACTTGTGGCCGTGGAGATGATGGGCGCGAAGGAGGGTGGCGGCTTCGTCGGTGATCTCTCTGGTGACGTCGTGAACGTCGACGCGGGAGAGGACCCACTTGATGCGGGCCGGATGGATCCGTTCGTAATCGGTCTCAAGAGTGGTCATGGCGCTGGTGGCCACGCGGATGCCCTCCTCTGATGCCGCCTGGACCAGAGCTACGACGGTGCGGTCCTTGCGGTAGAGCTTGGAGAGTCCTTCGCTGTCGAGCAGCAGGGTGCCGGGCATCAGGCGGCGGCCCCGCCGGCCTGCCGGTGGTCGTGGCGCAGCAGCGCGCGGGCGGCCTCGACCTCCTCGCGGGTGAGTTCGTCATTGTCGGTCTCGAAGTCGGCGACGATCTCCCGAAGCCCGTCCATGGCGACCCGTTGTTCCAGGGCTTCGGCGACGTAGGCGGAGAAGCCACCGGGCCCGACATGGGCGCGTACGGCTTCGGCGAGGTCCTCAGGCAGGCTGACGGAGTACTTTCTGCTACTGCTCATGGTGTCGATCCTACCGGCGGTCGCAACACTGAGGGTGTGAATGGTCGCGGCGGCGCGGAGGGGGCGGCTCGGGCGCTCCGTCCTCCGCCCTGCGAGGCCGCCCGGTCCGCAGCCGGTTCGCAGGACACCCGTAAAAAGCCGTCGGGAGCCAACGCATGCCAACGAGGAAATCCCAGGTCAGGGCCCGGTGCGGCCCTACTCGGCAGACGGTTCGAGCATCGGCTCGAAGGCGGACCCCTCCTCATCGGGAACGTGGGGGAGGAATCCGTCGGGGACGGTGCGGGCGGCGGTGGTGAGCAGGCGGTCCAGGACTTCCCGGTCGGTGGCCGGGGGGAGCCGAAGTGCGGCGAGGAGGTGGTCGCGGACGGCGGGGTGGTCCGGGTGGTCGTCGAGGTAGTCGGAGTTGAGGGCCGGGGGCCGGAAGCCGGCCAGGGCGTCGTGCCAGGACGGCAGGACGATGGCGAGGGTCAGGGCCTCGGCGAGGGACTCGGCGATGAGGGAGGCCCGACCCTCGGAGTCGGTGTAGAGCACGGGGCGGGGGCCGTCGGGGACGGCCGGGCCGCAGAGGTAGTGGGTGCCGCCCGCGTTGCAGCCGGCGACGGGCTCCACCGAGAGGCCGTTGGGCAGGGCGATCGACTCGATCGGGTCGGTTCGGGCAAGGTCGAACTCGCCGTCGCAGGACAGGTAGGAAGCGGCCTCGGGATGCGCGGCGATCCTGTGGAGCAGTGCGTTGTCCGAGAGGACGGCCGGGCTGAGGGCCCCGGCGATCGCCGGGGTGAGGGGGTGCCCGGCGAGGACGTGGCGGATGGCGTCGAGGGGGACGGGGCGCTCGTAGTAGTCCTCGAAGTGGGCCTGGACGGCCTCGGGGGAGCGGTCGGCCAGGAGGTGGAAGAGGAAGCCGGAGCCGTCAGGGTCCTCGCTACCGGCGGGGAAGGCGATGGTCGAGCCGGTACGCCAGGCGGTGTCGCCGGTCTCCCGCCACAGGCAGACGGTGACCCGAGGGGCGTCGATAACCTCGTCGTGGAAGGCGGGCTCATCCAGGAGCGGGCGCAGCGCCGCAGGCACGTCGTCGATGACACCGGGCCAGACCTGCTCGTCGTCCGTCCCGTACGGACTCATTTCCGACTCGTGGTCGAAGCCGCGTATGAGGACGCCGGCCGGGGTGAAGAGGACGGAGAAGTCGTCCCCCGAGCCGTTCTCCATCAGGGCCGCCTCCGTGCCGGGGCCCCAGGCGGGGTCGAAGGTGTACTGGCAGAACCGCGGATCGCCGCCGATCGTGGTGTCCAGGACGGCCAGTGCGCTCAGATGCGTACGGAGTTGGGCGGGGTCGGGGAGAAGGGCGGCGGTCTCGTGCGCAGTGCTCATGGCGCCATGGAAGCAGCCGCCACCGACAGTCCGGCGCGGCCGCCCGGACAGCGGTGCCGCCACCTCCGGCGACTTCGGACCGACCGCATGTCTTTTCCCGGCGCGGATCAGGTGTCGTAGACGGTGGAGCGGTGTCCGGCGTGCACGACCCGGACCACCAATTTTCCATTGCCGATCGTGTAGGCGACGCGGGAGTCGCCGACTCGCAGGCGACGGCGTTCTGGCTGCGATACGAGCGCCGTGGTGTTGTGTCCGAGGGGGTCGCTCTCCAGTTCGGTCAGCTTGGCCATGGGGGCAGGCTGCCTGCGTCGCGGTTGCGCGTGCTGGATGTGCTGGGCAAACCTGCACCGTGCCGGATCGGTGCCGGATTCGATTCACCCGACTGGGAGGTGGTGAGAGTGGTACGTTATTAGGTACCACTTGAGGGGAAGGGGTCAGGTCATGTCCATCACCGCGAGCGAAGCCCGCAAGGAACTCTTTCCGCTGATCAAGAAGGTCAACGAGAATCACGAGGCCATCGAGATCGTCTCCAAGCACGGCAACGCCGTGCTCGTCTCGGCCGAGGACTATGCGGCGCTGCGCGAGGGCTCGTACCTGCTGCGCTCTCCGGCGAATGCTCGGCGGCTGCTCAAGGCGTACGAGAACGCCCTGGCCCACATCAACGTGTCGGAGCGCGAGCTGATCGATCCCGACTCCGCGGATGCAGACGCGGGTGCCGCGTGAGGCTTGTCTTCGAGGATCAGGGCTGGGAGGACTACACGTCCTGGCTCAAGAACGATCGCAAGATGCTCGCCCGGATCAACAAGCTCATCGAGGACGTCAGGCGGGACCCCTTCAGCGGCATCGGCAAGCCGGAGCCGCTGAAGTACCACCTGCCTGGCGTGTGGTCGCGGCGGATCGATGACGAGCACCGCCTGGTCTACCTGGTGACGGACAAGGAGATCGTCATCCTCGCGGCCCGGTACCGCTACTGACCGTGCTGACTTTTCAGCTGCTTCGGGGCGGGGTGAGCTTGTCGAGGTCCAGGCTGATCTCGAAGGGCACCGGGCGCTGGAGGGTGCCCCGGAAGATCCCGGCGGGGGCGTAGGAGCCGGTGGGTTCGTCGAGCTCGTAGACGTGGACGACGGGTGCCCCGTCCTCGTCCTCGATGCACCAGTAGTGCGGGATGCCGGCCTCCGCGTACTTGCGGAGTTTTACTGTGCGATCGCGATGGGCGGACTCCGGGGATACGGCCTCCACGACGAGCTTCACGTCCTCTGGGGCGTACCAGGTGCGGTCGGGGTCGTAGGGCAGGTCCGTCAGCAAGAGGTCCGGCTCGGGGCGGTTGCGGGCATCGAGGCGGATCGTCATCTCGCGCTCGACCTCGATGCCGGCCGGCGTCTGTGCCATGAGCGTGGTGGTCAGGGCGGTGACGAGGCGGCCATGCCAGGACCGCCGGGGCGACATCATGAAGACGAGGGCTCCGTCGATCAGCTCGGTGTGGCGGGGTGCCTCGGGGAGGCGGTCGAGGTCCTCCGCGAACCAGCCTTCCGCGCGCGGCGGGCGCATCCAGTCGGGCAGTGCGGTCATGGCTTCACGTTAGCGGCCCGCAGCTCACGCCGGAGAGGCAACGACGCCGGCCGGAGGACTTCCGGCGAATCTCCGCACCGGGCGTCGATGCGGCCGCTCACTGCGGCGGTGTCTGGGTGATGCTGCGGGTGGCGGAGCGCAGTACGAAGGCCATCACCACTTCGAACACGCCGAGCAGGACGAGCCAGAGGCCCAGCAGCCGTGTCAGGGCGACCGCGGAGTCCACCGGGAAGCAGAGCACGACGATTCCGGCGATGACGCCGAGAGCGCCCAGGCCGAAGACTAGGCCGCGGTGTACGAGGGCGTGGTCGGCGATCGCCGTGTACGCCGTCAGCACCCCGCTCAGCAGCCAGAACACCCCGAGGATCAGGGACAGCGCGCCGATCGTCTGCATCGGATGCCGCAGTACCAGGACGCCCGCCAGGAACGCCAGCATGGAGATCAGGACGCCCGCCAGTCTGCTGCCGCCCCGGTCGCCGCTGTGCGAGAAGGCCGAGACGAAACGGAAGGCGCCGGCCACCAGGAGCTGCAGGCCGATGATCACGGCCAGGACGTGCAGGGTCTCGTCGGGCCAGACGAGGATCAGGATGCCGGGGATCAAGGTCGCGAGGGCGAACCCGAGTGCCCAGCGCCAAGAGCTCCCGAGCTGCTTGAGGACGTCCTCGGGGTCGCTGTGCGTGTACTGCGGTGCCGCGTCGGGGGATACGGTCATCACGCCTCCTGGGCCAGCCGAGCGGCCCGCGGGGGCGCCCTGGAGCCGCTGGACATGCCGTGACTGCTTTCAGGCCATTTTAGATCGTCATGGGGTTGCTCGCCGATCCGGCGGACCCGGGCGGTGACCCGAGGGGCGGCCATCGCCTGCGCGGTGGGGGATCCGGGGGGTGGATCTTGGTGCGTATCCTCGGGGTTCGCAGTGGGCGCGTGGGAGGCAACAGGTGGAGATCCGGCTGCTCGGGACCGTCGCCGTCGTGACGGAGCACGGGGACGTCGCGCTGGGGCCCGCCAAGCGCTCCAGCCTGCTGGCCATGCTGGCGTTGCGCCCCAACACCACGGTCCGGGTGAGCCGGCTGATCGAGGCCCTCTGGGAGGACGAGCCGCCCGCCCGGGCCCGGACCGTGCTGCAGGGGCACGTCTCACGGCTGCGCGCCCTGCTGGCCCAGTGCGGGGCCCCGGCGTACGGGGTCGAACTCGCCACCCAGGGCTCGGCGTACGCGCTGCGGATGCCGCAGTCCCTCGTGGACGCGCACCGCTTCGAGGAGCTCGTCACCGTGGCCCGGGTGCAGCGCCGGCCCGCCGACGCCGTCGTGATGCTGCGCGAGGCGCTCTCCTTCTGGCAGGGGCCCGCGCTCACCGGGACCGTGCAGAGCCGGCACCTGCAGGCCGAGGCGAGCGGCCTGGAGGAGCTGCGGCTGGCCTCGGTGGAGGCGCTCGCCGGGGCGTACGGACGGCTCGGCGAGCACGGCATGGCCGCCGCAGTGCTCCGCACCGAGGCCGTCGCACACCCACTGCGCGAATCCCTGGCGGCCGCGCTGATGCTGGCCCTGGGCCGCTCGGGGCGGCAGTCGGACGCCATCGGCTGGTACCACCGCACCCGCCGGCTGCTCGGCGAAGAGCTCGGCGTGGACCCGGGGGAGGCGCTCGACTCCGCCTACGCGGAGCTGCTGCGTTCGGCCGGCCCCGCGTCGCGGCGGCGGTCCGCCGCGCCCGCCCCGGCCGCCGCGGCGATGGTTCCCGAGCAACTGCCCCGTGCACCGCGCGGGTTCACCGGTCGGGACGCCGAACTGGCCGAGCTCACCCGGGCCGTCGGGGCGGGTGACGCGGCCGTCCGCCTGGTCACCGGGCCCGCCGGAGTCGGCAAGACCGCCTTCGCCGTGCACTGGGCCCACCAGCGGCACGCCGACTTCCCCGCGGGCCGGCTCTTCGCCGACCTCCGCGGCTTCAGCGACGCCCAGCCGCCCGAAACCGGCGCCGTCCTACGGGAGTTCCTCCTGGCCCTGGGGGTGTCGCCGGAGGGGATGCCGGAGACGGCCGACGCGATGGGCGCGCTGTTCCGCTCGCTCACCGCGGGGCGCCGGCTGCTCCTCGTACTCGACGACGCGCGCTCCTCCGAGCAGGTCCGGCCCCTGCTCCCCGGCGGCGACCTCTGCACGACGCTGGTCACCAGCCGTAACCGGCTCGGCGGACTCGTCGCCTCCGACGCCGCCCGGCCGCTGCCCCTGGGCCACCTCCCGCCGGCCGACGCGCGGGCCCTGCTCGCCGACGTGCTGGGCGCGCCCCGGGTCGAGGCCGAACCGGAAGCCGCCGCCCGGCTGGCCGCCCTCTGCGACGGCCTCCCGCTGGCGCTGCGGGTGACGGCGGCCCGCCTGGCCGAGCGGCCGGAGTGGGGGCTCGGCGCCATGGTCGGCGAACTGGCCGACGAACAGGGGCGGCTGGCGGCCCTGAACGTCGAGGACACCGGGGTGTCGGCCGCGCTGCGCCTCACCGTGCAGCAACTGCCCGAGTCCGCGGCCCGGATGTTCCGTGCGCTCGGCCTGCACCCCGCGGGCGACCTGGACCGCTTCGCGGCCGGCGCGCTCGCCGGGACCTCGCCCGCACAGGCCTCCGCCGACCTGGACCGGCTCGCCGCGGCCCACCTGATCGGCGAGCCCGTTCCGGGCCGCTGGTCGTCGCACGACCTGGTACGGCTCTACGCCCGCGAGCTCGCCCCGCAGGCGGACCCCGAGGGCCTGCGCCGCCTCCTCGACCACTACCTCTACACGGGACTCGCGGCCGATGCCGCCGCCGAGCCGGGCTCCCAGCCCTGCTACGCGCTGCCCTCCGACTTCCGCAGGCCCCCGGCGATCCGCGAGTTCGAGGACCGCCGCGCCGCACTGGCCTGGTACGAGGCGGAGCGCCCGGCCCTGGAGGGGGCGGTCGCCGCCGCCGCTGCCCTGGGCCTGCACGACCGGGCCTGGCGGCTGGCCCTCGTACCGTGGCCGCTGGTGCTGTGGCGGATCGGGGACGGCTGGGTACCGCTCCTGGAGGCCGGACTGCGTTCGGCGGAGCACGAGGAAGACCCCGACGCGCAGTCGCGCACCCGGGCCCTGCTCGGGTGGGTGCTGCACGAGGAGGGCCGCGACGCCGAGGCCCTCGTCCACCTGGAGCAGGCGCCGCCGCTGGCCGCGCGGGCCGGTGACGGGATCGGCGAGGCCATCGCCTACGCGAACCTCGGGGCGGTCCTGGACTCCACCGGGCGGCACGAGCGGGCTGGGGAACTGATGTCCCGGGCGGCCCTGCTCGCCGCGCGGACCGGCCACCCGTCCACGCGGGTGCTGACCCTCCAGCACCTGGCCCGGCACTGTCTGCGGACGGGGGCCCACGAGGAGGCGCTCGCGCACGTCGTGCGCGCGGAGGGGCTCGTCCCCGAAGGGCTGGAGGTCGGCCGGGCGCAGCTGCAGATCGTCCGGGGCGAGGCCCTGGCCGGCCTCGGGCGGGTCGAGGAGGCCGCCGGCCAGCTCGGACGGGCCGCGGCGGCGGCGGACGCGGCCGGGTTCACGGACGGTGCGCGGCGGGCGGGGGAGCTGCTGTCGCGGCTGGCCGCGGATCGTTAGCGGCGCGCAAGCGGAACGGCAGCGCCCGGTCGGAGGCTGTGGTCATCGCCGCACGTGTGCGCCGCCTGCGTGCACCGTCTCCGTGCGCCGACCGATCGTTCCGGGGAACCACCATGCCTGCCTGCCGCAAGAACACCGTCCTGGCCGCTGCCGCTGCCGCTGCCGCCGTCGCCGTCCTGTCGCTGGGGCTGACCGCCTGCGGCGGTGGTGGCGGAGCCCCGAAGGCCGCGGAGCCCGCCGCCCCGGTCGTCCCGAAGGCCGGCGTGCCGGCGTACGCGAACGTACGCGTCGCCACCACGGGCGCGCACGAGGACGACGAGGTCGTCACCCGCTTCAACGTGCACCTCTCCGCCGCCCACGCCCCGGCCGGCTGCCGCCCCCCGCACCCGAAGCGCGGCCCCCGGTGCTCCCGCCCGGCCCGTTGAGGTTCCCCGCCGTCAGAGGCCGTGGACCTCGGCGACCGTGAAGGTGGTCGGGGTGCCGCCGGTGGGGTTCATGGGGCCGCCCTGGTCGAACTGGGACCGGACCACCAGGGTGCGGCCCCGGGTGTGGGCGAGGGTGGTGGGGATCTGGAGCGAGGGGTCCGTCAGGGTGCGGGTCAGGCGGGCGCGGGTGCCGTCGGCGCTGAGCTGCCAGCGGGTCAGGGTGTTGGGGAGGTTCTGGGCCACGCGCAGGGTGCCGTCGGGGGAGAGGGCGAGGCCGTCGGCGGCCTTGAGGTCGCCGCCGGTCAGGGCGACGCGGCTGAGGGCGCCGGTATGGAGGTCGACGCGGTGGAGGTCGCCCGCGGTCATGTCGACGGCGAGCAGGTAGCGGCCCGCGGGGTCGGAGACGATGCCGTTGAGGGCGAAGCTGCCGGCGGGCGCCGGGGTGAGGTGCCCGGTCAGGTCGTAGGCGACGGTCAGGGCGCCGGAGCCGGCGCGCAGCTGGGCCGGGGTGACCCGGTAGATCACCGGGCGGGCGCTGTCGGTGAGGTAGGCCGTGCCGTCCGGGGTGATGGTGAGGTCGTTGATGAAGCGCGGGCCGGTGCCCGGGACCTCGAAGTGGGCCAGACGGGTTCCGGTGCGGGTGTCGTACACCGCGACCCCGGTGGTCGAGTCGGTGACCCACAGCCGGCCCCGGGCGTCGACGCGCAGGCCGTTCGCCGTGTGCCGGCCGTCGGTGCCGGCGGGGAGGAAGACCTCGGCGGTGCGGGCGCCGGGGCGGGCGCGGTAGACGGTGCCGTCCGCGTACGAGCCGACGTAGACGGTGCCCGTACGGGAATCGGAGGCGATGCCCTCCGGATAGACCTTCGCCCCGGGCAGGGTGAACGCCGTCGAGATCCGGGGCGCGGGCGCGGCGGTGGCGGGCGACGGGGGAGCGGTCGCGGCGGCGGCGCCGGCGGGCGCGGTGGCGGCCACCGTGAGGGCCGCCGACACGGCGAGGGCCACGGCGAGGTGCTTCGGCAGCTTGGGCATGTGTGAGTCCTTCTTATTGAGTGAGTTCGAAGAGTAGTTAGAGTTCTAATGATTGGCAAGGGTCGTAGGATTCCCCCCATGACGTCCATGCCCCCCGGGGAGCGCATCGGCTCGCACATCAAGCGCGCCGAGCAGGCCCTCCTCGCGGCGAAGAACACCGCGTGCAAGCCGGCCGCCGTGACGGTGCCGCAGTACGCGGCGCTGCTCTGGCTCGCCGAGAAGCCCGGCATCTCCGCCGCCGCCCTGTCCCGGCTCTGCGGGGTCACGCCGCCGACGATGAACACGGTCCTGAAGAACCTCCAGGAGCGCGGGTTCATCGAACGGACCCCCCACGAGTGGCACCGCAACGTGCTGGAGACCCGGCTCACCGAGGAGGGCCGCGTCGTGATGGAGCGGGCCGACGAGGGCGCCGTCCGGGTCGAGCGGGCGCTCGCCGCGGCCCTCTCCGCCGAGGACCGGGAGCGGCTCGTGGAGCTGCTCGGACGCTGCGCCGAGGTGCTCGACACCCTGAAGTGACCGGGGGGTCCGGGCACGGCCACCGGAAGTTCCGCCCCTGTTTTTACGCGGATTCGGAACTTTCCAGGACACTCGCACATCAGGACCAGTGGATGTCTGTCCAGCCGTTCTGCCCCGCCCCGGGGCAGTCCCGACCGTTCGGAGCGAAGTCCGTGCACGAGTACCCGCAGCAGCCGTCCGGACCCGACCCCGAGCCGGGGCGGGGCCGGGGCCGCTCCCGGCGCGCGATCTGGATCGGCGTGGGCGTGGCCTGCGCGCTGCTCCTCGGCGGTGGGGGTTTCGCCGCCTGGAAGAACGAGTGGTTCTCCGGCAACGGCGAGGCCGTCAGCTTCGGCCCGGCGGCCGACCGGCCCGCCCCGGCGTCCGGCGGCTCCGGGCAGAAGTCCCCGAGCGCGGCCCCGGTGGCCCCGCCCAAGCCCACCGGCGACCCGGACGTGCTCATGCCGTCCGGCCCGAAGTCCGACTTCAAGCAGACCACCAAGCTCGACGACGGCACCGTCATAGCCAAGACCCGCCTGACGGGCGCCAAGTCCGGCTTCGAGGGTGACGTCTGGGTCTGGGCCCCCAAGCAGTACGACGACCCGAAGTACGCCAAGAGTGCCTTCCCGGTCCTGATCGCGCTCCCCGGCGGCAACGGCTTCCCGACGAACTACTGGGCCGACCGCAGCCTCGGCCTCCAGAAGGCCATAGCCGAGGGCGTCGAGGCCGGCACCAGCCTGCCGTTCATCGTGATCATGCCGGTGCTCAATCCGGACAACAAGTACTACTACGACGGCGCCGACATACCCGGCCAGCCCAAGATGGGCACCTGGATGGCGGAGGACGTCCCGGACTTCGTCCGCGCGAACTTCCGTACGTACAAATCCCGCGACGGCTGGGCCTTCATGGGCTCCTCCTCCGGCGCCTTCGTGGGCATGAAGACCGTCCTGCAGTACCCGGACCGCTTCAAGGCGGTCATCGCCAGCGGCGGTGAGATCACCCCGGACTCCCCGCTCTGGAAGGGCCACCAGGCCGAGATGGACGCGAACAACCCGGAGAAGCTCGCCCAGAAGCTGATCGACTCGGGCGGCCCCGAGGTCTACATCAACTTCCAGGTCGGCACCAAGGAGACCGGCAAGGACCGGATGGCGAAGTTCGTGCGCGAGTACGGCAAGGGCCCCGTCAAGACCACCATCCGCGACATCCAGAACGGCGAGCACAACGGCTGGCACTACGTGCGCGGCATGAAGGAAGGCTCGCTGGAGTGGGTCAGCAAGGTGCTGAAGGGCCCCAAGCCCGAGGCCGGCTGACGGCCGGCTGACCCGCCCCACCCCGGACGCCCGCCCCACCCGGACGCCCGTCCGCCACGTGGCCCTCGCCACGTCGCACCGGTCCCAGGCAACCCCTACGGTCGTTCACACCTCTGTACAGGTGTGTAAGGGGGACCTATCGGTCCGACCCGTGCCCAACCAGGGCGCCGGAGAAGGAACGGGAACGAATCCGTGCAGTATGACCATCAAGGCGACGGCGGCCCCACGACCGAGGGCGGCCGTCGCCCCCAGCGCCTGCGCCGGGCCCTCATCGGCGGTGCGGTCGCGCTCGCCCTCGCCGTCGGGGGCGGCGCGGCGTACGCCTTCGGGCTCTTCTCGGACCTGGGCGACCCGGTGTCCTTCGGGAAGATCCAGGAGTCGGCCGCCGCCGAGGCCATCCGGCCGGGGGTGCTGATGCCGACCGGCCCCAAGGCCGCGTTCGTGCGCACCAGCAGGCTGCCGGACGGCACGCAGATCGGCATGACCACCCTGACCGGGGCGAAGTCCGGCTTCACCGGCGACGTGTGGGTGTGGGCGCCCAAGGAGTACGACGACCCGCGCTACGCCAAGAGCGGCTTCCCCGTGCTGATCTCCCTGCCGGGCGGGCGCGGCTACCCCAAGAACTACTGGGGGACCGGACCGGGGCTCGGCCTCCAGCAGGCCGTGATCGACGGCTTCAAGGCCGGCACCAGCCTGCCCTTCATCCTGATCATGCCGGTGATCAACGCCGACACCAAGCACCACTTCGACGGCTCCGACATCCCCGGAGAGCCCAAGATGGGCACCTGGATGGCCGAGGACGTCCCCGATTTCGCGAAGGCCAATTTCCGTACCTTCACCTCCCGCGACGGCTGGGCCTTCATGGGCTCCTCCTCGGGCGGGTTCGGCGCCTTCAAGGACGTGCTGAAGTACCCCGAACGCTTCAAGGCCGTCATCGCCAGCGGGGTCGACATCGTCCCCGATTCCCCGCTCTGGAAGGGGAACCGGCAGGCCATGGACGCGAACAACCCCGAGAAGCTCGCCGAGAAGCTGATCAGGGAGGGCGGCCCGGACGTCTACGTGAACTTCCAGATCGGGACCAAGGAGGGCGGCCGGGAACTGGCCGAGGGCTTCATGCGCACCTACGGGAAGGGCCCCGTGCACACCCGCCTCCAGGTGATCCAGGATGGTGAGCACAATGGGAAGTCGTACGTACGTGGCATGAGGGAGGGCTCCCTGGCGTGGATCAGCAAGGTGATGCAGGGACCTACGCCCGATCCCGCCGTGCGATGAGCCCGGTGGTGAAGGGGGCGTCGGCGGCCGCCGCCGCGGGGATCGCGGCGCTGTGCGCCGTCGTGTTCCTCAAGGCGTCGGGCGACCAGTCGGTGCATCCCTTCCCCACCGTCGGCGTGCTCATGGCCAACGGGGAGCACTGGTGCACGGCGAGCGTGGTCGACAGCCCCCGGGGCAACGTCGTCGCGACGGCCGCGCACTGCGTCGCCCCCGCCGGCGAGGACGGACACGTCGGCGAGGTGGCCCACGACGGCCTCGCCATCGGCGAGCTCTCCTTCGCCCCCGCCTTCTCCGGGGAGGGCGCGGGCACCCAGCCCCTCGGAGTGTGGAAGGTCCGTTCGATCCACGTGGACGACCGCTGGACGAAGTGGGGCGACGAGACCGCCGACTTCGCCTTCCTCACCATCGAGCCCGACGGGGACGGCCGCAGCCTGCAGCAGCGGGTCGGCGCGGGGGAGGCGCCGAAGCCCGACTGGACCTCCGGGTACGAGCGGGACGTCACCGTGATCGGCTACCCGGAGTCGGAGCACAACCCGCAGAACAAGCCCGTCTCCTGCACCACCCAGACCCGCCACGACGTGAACGACCCCGACATGCTGTACATCAGCTGCGCGGGCTTCTGGACGGGCACCAGCGGCAGCCCCTGGGTCGCCGACCGGGGCGGCACGGGGCAGCCGGGCCGGCTGATCGGGGTGCTCAGCGGCGGGGACACGGACGTGGACTCCACCGCCGCGCTCTACGACGAGAAGGCCAAGGCCCTCTACGAGCAGGCGGCCCGCGGCTGACGCGACGCCCCTCCCGGCCCCGCCTTCCCGCCCCGGGGCCGCTACCGGGGCTAATCGCAGTGCATCGGGCTTCAGCCCGGTGGTGAAGCGATTCTCAGAACTGCTCTGACCCGCAGGTCACAGCGGACGATTCTGCTGCTCGATGTACTGA
>NZ_JBGWAB010000085.1:0-34287 GCF_041862025.1 Streptomyces sp. AB3(2024) | reverse complement strand
GCGCCGCCGGAGGCGCCGCCCTCGCCTCGGCCAACGCCCGCAAGGCCGCCAACGCCGCCGCCTCCGACCGGGGCAGGGCCGCCGAGGCCCGCCAGCGCGCCGAAGAGGCCCGCAACGCCGCCAGGGACGCCCTGCGCGCCGCAGAGGCCGCAGACCACGCGGGCGTCGCCTCCGACGCGGCGGGCGACGCGTCGGACGCGGCCAAGAGCGCCAGCGCCAACGCGAACGCGGCCGCCGGGTCCGCCGAGAAGGCCGGCCGCCTGGCGAACGCCGCGGGCGCCGGCTCCAAGCGCGCCCAGGCCGCAGCCGACCAGGCCCGCCGCCAGGCCAAGGAGGCCGACCGGGCCGCGACCGCGTCCACCGCCCTGGCACGCCAAGCATCCCAGGCCGCCTACCAGGCCCGCGACGCCGCCCGCTCCGCCGCCACCCACGCCCAGAACGCGGCCACGGCCGCCGACCAGGCTGCCGAACACGCCGGCGAATCCGCGACGTCGGCCGCCGAGGCCACCCGCCAGGCCGAGACGGCACGCACCGCCGCCGCGTCGGCGAGCACGGCGGTGACCACGGCGAGCACCGTCTACGACCTCGCCCGCAGGACCGAGGCGGAAGACCTCGCCGCCGCCACCGCCGCGGCCGTCACGGAAGCCCGGGCCCTGAAAGCGGAGGAAGACGAGGCCACCGGCGGCATCGGTACCTTCCTCGCCGACTGGAAGGCCCACGATCAGGAGGCCGCCGACCTTGCAGCCGAGGCCGCCCGCCCCGACGCGGACACCAAGGCACTGGCGGCCAAGGGCCGCAAAGCCGCTCTCCGGACCGTGAAGACCGGCGACCCTTGGAGCCAGGAGGCCGCCCAGCCCGCCCTGTCCGGCACGGACGCGGCCGTCGTGGAGTGGCTCCGCACCGGCCGGCACAAGGCCGAGCTGGACGACATGCGCCAGAGCGTGCGGGAGATCGCCGAGGACAGCCCGGATGAGGCCGTACGCACCGCTGCCACCGCCGCGCTGAAGGGCGACGCCCAGCAGGTCGAGGCCTTCTTCACCACCGGCCAGCACGAGGCCGCGGTCGCCGACAACCGCATCCGCGTCTACCAGCTGATCGCCACCGGCGGCACCAGCGTCAAGGAATCCGGGGAGAAGGCACTGCGGGACGGCTCACCGAAGGCCGTCGCCGCCTTCCTGACGACGGGCCAGTACACCGCCCGCCAGATCGACGAACGCGTCCAGGCCACCCAACTCCTCGCCGCCGGAGGCCCGGAGGTCCAGGCCGCGGCCACGTTCGCTCTCGCCGGGACACCCGAGACCGTCACTTCCTTCCTGCAGACCGGCCGGTACACGGCCAACCGCAAGGATCAGCTCGCCGCCACCCACGCCGCACAGATGAGCCACCTGATCGCCGAGGCCGCACAAACCGCGGCCAAGGCCCAGCAAGACGCCTGGGAAGCGACCGAAGCCGCAGCCGTCGCGAACAACGCGGCCGGTGAGGCCGAGACCGCCCGCACGCAAGCCAGCTCCTACGCGGCCCAGGCCGGCCGGTACGCCGCGGACGCGAAAACATCCGCTCAGAACGCCGAAGCCTCTGCCACCCGCGCCAGCGAGTCCGCCACCACCGCCCGCAACGCCTCCCAGGCCGCCGCACGCGACGCCGGCAAGGCCACCGCCTCCGCCACCCGCGCCCGTGCCTCGGCCAAGCAGGCCCGCCAGTCCGCCGCATCCGCCCGTGAAGCCGCGAACAGCGCCTACGCTTCCGCACGCGCGGCAGGCCAGGACGCCACCGCCGCTCAGAAGGCCGCCGACGAAGCCTGGACCATCACCGCAGAGAAAATGATCAAGGAACGCCGGGACGAACTGGCCGCCGGAGAGGAGGACGTCCAGGCCCAGGCCGCACAGATCGAGGAGGAACTGAAGAAAGAACTGGAAGCGCTCATCCAGGAAGAGATCAACAAGGCCGAGTACGAGTACTGGCAGGCCAAGAACCCGCCCTGCCCCAACAAAATTGGACAGTGGGGAGAGGGGACCTTTCAATGCATGCTCCTCAGGAACCGCGTTCAAATCGGCCTCCAGCAGAACAGCCTCCTGAACCTCCTCGGCGATCTGTCGCTCTTCTTCGACGGGACCCTCGACAAGGCTCAACTCCTCAAGATGGTCATGAAGAGCATCCTCGGCGTGGACAGCGCCGAGGAATGCATCAAACAGAGGAGTGCCTCCGCCTGCGCCGAACTCGCGATCAACTTCTTCCCCGCCGGAAAGGCGGTGAAGCTCGCCAAACTCGGAAAGGAGATAAAGAACGCCGAAGACGCCGCACGAGCATCACGATTCAAGAGAATCATGGCAGACTGCCGGCGGCCGAACAGCTTCCCTGCCGGCACCAGCGTCCTCATGGCCGACGGAACCACCCTCCCGATCGAGCAGATCCGCGTCGGCGACCAGGTACGGGCAACCGACCCCGAAACAGGGAAATCCAGCGGACGCCGCGTCGACGCCACCATCCACACACCCGACGACCGCGACTTCACCGACCTCACCATCACCTCCGAAAGCGGCGCAACCGCCACCATCACCACCACCGACCATCACCCCTTCTGGGCCGACAACCAACACGCCTGGCGCGACGCCTCCGACCTCACCCCAGACGACACACTGCGCACCGACACCGGCCCGCCCCTGGACATCACCGCAACCAGGCACTGGACAACCCTCCAGCCCGCCTACAACCTCACCGTCGACACCATCCACACGTACTATGTGCTGGCGGGCGACTCGCCGGTGCTGGTTCACAATGCTGGCGGTCCGTGCCTAACGGTCCCCGTAGAGGACGTCGATAAAGCCTTTCATCCCGCCACCTTTGATTCGGCTGGGGAGCAATTCTTGGATCATTACAAGAGGTGGGGAGATCCGGCCGGTATGACGCAGCAGCAGTATTTTGACGCGGCCTCGGCCCTGGCTCGGCGCCTGTCGCAACGTGGCGGGGCGGTGGGCTGGACTAAGAGTCTCACGGATATCGGATTCGCCGAAGACGGTCTGAAGGGATTCAAGTATGTCAATCCAAATACGGGCGAGCTGCTGATCACGTCGCTGGACGGAAGAATCGTCACATATCATCCATAAAGCGATGGCTGAAGGTTGCGAGCATTTATGGAATTGGGCCTAGCGGACGCCTACACCCTCTGGCGGTGCATTCCATATCCGCCAATGGGCTCAACGCGGGAGCTGAAAGTCATTCGCGCAGATCTTGGCGAGGCCGATGAGCACGCCTCGGTAGTCAACGCCTTCATGAGGACCGGTGCATTTAGGCCGTCGGGTGCGGATGTCCTAGCAGAGCTCGACGATGTCATTTCTCGAGCCGACGCTTTGTGTGCGGAATATTCGGGAAACGACCTGGTGGCCGCGCGAGAGGTTCGCGCATATGCAACGTTGGTGTCGATTGTCTATCGGGGCTTCCTCAAAGCAGAAAGATCTGACTAGGAAGTTTCTTGTGGCCGGGGTGCGCTGTGAGGTCAACGACCCGATGAAAGAGGGCGCCGTAAATGTGACTCAGGGGAGGATTTCCGCGATTCGGCCGCAGGCTAAAGCCCACTCCGCGGACTATGGGCGGCCTGGAAACACGCAGTACTCGTTCATAACACTGGGCTGCGTAGCTTTCCAACTCGCTCACGCCAACCACCGCTGACTCGCCGCCTGGCTCGACACCCTCCAAACCACCACCCACCCCACCCGCCGCCGCCCCACCAACCGTACCGAACCCCGCGATCCCCTCCGGACCCCCAGCGGCTACCGTACCCGCGACCGGACCACCCCACCCCGCAACCTTCCCCTGACCAGCGAGGACGTCTCCGCCCCCTCACAATCGAGTGAGGGGGCGAAGACGCGTCCGGACAGCGAAACAGCCGGTCAAACCGGCATAGTGTCGGGTTGACCGCCCGCATTGGGTCGGTTGACCGAACTTACTCGGGAATGGTTGAGGTCACCGGATGCGGGCGCTTCGGGGGCGGGAGTCCCAACGGTAGAGTGTCCGGGCGCGTCGGATCAGACAGCGGAGGGTGATGATGGCACTGGCCAGAGCGATGAAGAACTCGACCGGGGCTCTGCGCCGCTCGGTGCAGCGACGGAGCTTGCCGAAGTTGTTCATCCAGGAGTTCGTGCGCTCGACCACCCAGCGCCCACCGGCCTGGATCGGGGTCTTCGCGCCGCGCTCGGCGATCTGGCCGATGAGCCCTCTGGATCTGCAGGTCTTGGTGGACCACGCTGTAGTCGTAGCCGGCGTCCAAGGTTAGACGAGGGTGCTCGGGCAGTGGCCCCAAGGCTGCTTCCAGGCCGTCGAAGCGGTCGAGGGTGGCAGGCAGCAGTGTGTGGTCGCGAGTGTTGGCCGGTGCTGGATCGGTGACCAGCGGTATGCCGTACCCGTCCGTCAGCTGAGAGCGTTTGATTCCCAGTTTGGCCCGGTCGACGGGACTCCTCCCGGCGCACTCGCCTCCGGACGGTGCCTTGGTGATGCAGCCGTCGGCGGACAACTGGTCGAGTTCGAGGCCGATCATGCGGTCGTAGCAGGCAAGTACGAGCAGGCGCAGGGTCTCCATCACACCAGCGGCGATCCATTCATCGCGGCGGCGGCGCAGGGTCGTGGCGGAGCACAGGTGGTCGGCCACCCGCTCGTACCCGCAGCCGAAGACCAGGACCTGCACCAGGCGGTCGAAGACCACCGCGTCACTGATGCGCGGGTTGTGACACCCCCACGGATGCCGCTCTTCACGCGCGGGCAGCAGCGCGAGGAACTGGTCACGGATCGGGTCGAGAACGCATGATGGGACGGCAGGCACGGATCCCCCGGTGATCACGAAGCGTAAAACCTCATGATCTGGCGAGCCGTCCAGCCCTGCTATTGCCACCAGGTTCGGCACCTACTGGCGGACGCCCTAAGTGTGCGACACGAGGTCGCTCCAGGTAAGTGAGGACAGCCACGTGAAGGAGGTATCGATCGGCTGAACTTCGGGCCAGTGTCCAAGGCCCGTCCCCGCGCTCCCATGCATCGCTGGTAACGGCGGGGTGTGAAGCGGAGCGTTCAAGCCCAAGGGCACCTTGGCCATCGAGGAGCAACATGCGAGGGGAAGGCTGGACGGGCGAACGTAAGTGAACCCTCGATGATGCCGCGTGACTGCTATTGATCCGAAACTCATGGGGTTCTCGTTCAAGACGTAGCGGACGTGCGGGCCGCCGAAGTAGCCGCGGACGATGTGCGGCTGACGCTGGCGTCTGCGGAAGAAGCGGCGGGTCTCCGCGGCGAGTTCGGCTTGGTCCCGGGCCCGGTGCTGCTTGGGCAGGCTGTGCTTGAGGCCGGCGTTGACCAGCTCGTCGGGGTTCGCTCGGGCGAGCACGGAGGCAGGAAGTGCAGCTCGATGTCGTCAGGGTGGGCGGCGAGCCAGTCGCGGACCTTCCTGGAACGGTGGGCCAAGTGCCCGTCGACCACGAGATGGACCTTGCGGTCGAAGTGGCCGGCCAGCCGGTCCAGGAAGCGGCACATCACCTCGGCGGTGAAGCTCTCGGCGAAGACCATGAAGTGCATCCGGCCCTTGGTGCTGATCGCCGACATCGGGTTCACCGAGAACCGGCTGCCAGTCCGCCGCACGACGGGAGTCTTCCCCTTCCCTCCCCAGGTGCGGCCGGCGACCTGACCGGAGCGGATGCCGGCCTGGTCGGCGAACAGGACCTCGCCGCCGTCCTTCTTCGCCTTTGCCCGGATCGCCGGCCAGGCCTCCTCGTGCCAACGGCGCACGGCCTCCGGGTCCTGCTCCACGGCCCGCCTGTCCGGACGCCGGAAGGACAGCCCCCACCGCTTCAGGTACCTGCCCACCCCCGGTTCGGTCAGCCGCAGCCGGCACAGCCTCGCGATCAGCTCGCCCACCAGCCGCCGCGTCCACAACTGCCCGCTCAAGCCGACGTCGCAGGGCCGGTGACCGAGGACCGCCTGCCGCACAGCGGCCTGCTCGGCCTCCCCGAGCACCCGGTGCACCCCGACCGGCTTGCCCCACGGCTGCATGACCAGCGCCTCCCGGCCGTCGGCCTGCCACTTCGCCCACCTCCCGCCGACGGCCTTCAGCGACACCCCGAAGACTGCCGCCACGTCCTCACGGTCCCGCCCCGCCACCAACGCCGCCACCATCCGCAGCCGCAGGGCCTCCTGCGCCGACGGCGACAGATGCCGCGCGTCCCCCACCAGACCAACAACCCAGAACCCGAATCGTTTCGGATCAATACCAGGGCAAGCTCTACTGCGTGTATCGGGACTATGACGGCAAGGCGCGCTGGGCCAGCTCCGACGGTAAGACCTGGACCGACCGCGGCGAGATGCACGGCGCCACCATCGCCAGCACACCCGCCATGGGGGGCAGCGGCTGCCGGTGGGCGGTGGCACGGAGGCCCTCGGCGTCTGGAACAGGATCGAGGCTCCGTGGAACGCGGCGGCCGGCGGGTACCCGGAGGTCGTGCACGGTTCCAGCCACATCCAGGCCGTCGGCTGGGACGGCAGCAGCTGCCCGGTGGAACGCACGCTGCTGACGTACGGCCAGTCCGGGGATCCGGCCTCGCCGTTCCACGCCGACCAGACCCGGATGTTCTCGCAGGAGCGGTGGGTGACCTCGCGGTTCTGCGAGCGGGACATCCTCTCCTCGCCGCGGCTGAGGGTGGTCTGGCCGCGCGAGCGGCGCTGAACCGGCCCGGGGGGCCCCACCCCCGCGGGGGTGGGCCCCGCCCGGGTCACGGACCGGCCGCCGTTTACGGACTGACGGCGGTCACGGACTGACGGCGGTCACGGACTGACGGCGAGGAACAGGAAGGCGGCCAGCAGCACGATGTGCACCCCGCCCTGGAGCAGGGTGGCGCGGCCGGGCGCGATCGTCAGGGCGCTGACCACGACGGTCAGGGCGAGCAGCACCATGTGGACCGGTCCGAGGCCGAGCAGCAGCGGTCCGGTCAGCCAGATCGAGGCGAGGGCGATGGCCGGGATGGTGAGGCCGATGCTCGCGATGGCGGAGCCGTAGGCCAGATTGAGGCTGGTCTGGACGCGGTCGCGGCGGGCGGCGCGGACCGCGGCGAGGGTCTCGGGGGCCAGCACCAGCAGGGCGATGATCACACCGACGACCGCGTTGGGCAGGCCGGCTTTGGCGACGCCCGCCTCGATGGCGGGTGAGACGGACTTCGCGTCGCCCACGACGGCGACGAGCGCGACCAGCAGCAGACCGAGGCTGATCAGGGTGGCGCGGACGGTCGGCGGTTCGGCGTGGCCCCCGTCGGCGTCCCCGTCCCCGGCGCCCGCCTGATTCCCCGAGCCCCCGCCGGTGGCCCCGGTGGCCACCGGCAGGAAGTAGTCCCGGTGGCGGACCGTCTGGACGGCGATGAACAGCCCGTACAGGGCGAGCGAGGCGACCGCGGCGAAGGTCAGCTGGGCGGTGGAGAACTCCGGACCCGGTTTGCTGGTGGTGAAGGTCGGCAGGACCAGGCTGAGGACGGCCAGGGTCGCCACGGTGGCCAGCGCGGCGCCGGAGCCCTCGGCGTTGAAGACGGCGACCCGGTTGCGCAGGGCGCCGACGAGCAGGGACAGGCCCACGATGCCGTTGCAGGTGATCATCACGGCGGCGAAGACGGTGTCCCGGGCGAGGGAGGCGGTCTTGTCGCCGCCGTCGGCCATCAGGGTGACGATGAGGGCCACTTCGATGACGGTGACGGCGACGGCCAGGACGAGTGAGCCGAAGGGCTCCCCCACCCGGTGCGCGACGACCTCGGCGTGGTGGACGGCTGCCAGCACCGCCCCGGCGAGGCAGAGCGAGACCAGCCCCACCGCGACCGGGGGCAGCTCCCGTCCCCAGCTGAAGACGAGCGCGACGAGCGCCACCACGGGGACGATGACGGTCCAGTCGGTCAGGGGTGATCTGTGCGTTGCCGTACTCATATCAGCCAACTTGCCAGATGTGTCCCCCGGGTGCGGCGCATACCGCGCCCCGGGGGCCCTGACGTGGCACTTCTCACGCCGCCCCCGGGCGTGGCGGCCCGTTCAGACGGCGCGTTCCCGGCCCTCCCAGTAGGGGTCGCGCAGCCGGCGCTTGTAGAGCTTGCCGTTCGGGTCGCGGGGCATCACCTCGATGAAGTCGACGGACTTCGGGCGCTTGTAGCCGGCCAGCCGGCGCTCGCAGTGGCCCAGGATCTCGGCGGCCAGTGCCTCGCCGGCCTCGAAGCCCTCGGCGGGCTCGATCACGGCCTTGACCTCCTCGCCCCAGGAGTCGTGCGGAATGCCGAAGGCCGCGGCGTCCGCGACCGCCGGATGGGTGAGCAGGGCGGATTCGATCTCCGCCGGGTAGATGTTCACCCCGCCCGAAATGATCATGTCGATCTTGCGGTCGCGGAGGAAGAGGTAGCCCTCCTCGTCGAGCAGGCCGAGGTCGCCGACGGTGAAGAAGTCGCCGATGCGGCTCTTCCTGGTCTTCCCCTCGTCCTTGTGGTAGCTGAAGCCGCCGGTGTTCATCTTGATGTAGACGGTCCCGAGTTCGCCGGGGGGCAGCCGGTTGCCGTCGTCGTCGTGGATGGCGAGCTCGCTGATCGGCCAGGCCCTGCCTACGGTTCCCGGCTTCTTGAGCCAGTCCTCGGCGGTGGCGAAGGCGCCGCCGCCCTCGCTCGCCGCGTAGTACTCCTCCACGCAGCGGCCCCACCAGTCGATCATCGCCCGCTTGACGTGGTCGGGGCAGGGGGCGGCGCCGTGGATGGCGTGCCGCATGGAGGAGACGTCGTAGGCGTCCTTGGTGGCCTGCGGGAGGGCGAGCAGGCGGTGGAACTGGGTGGGGACCATGTGGGTGTGCGTGCAGGCGTGGCGGTCGATCAGGCGCAGCATCTCCTCGGGGCTCCACTTGTCCATCAGCACCAGTGGGTGCCCGATGTGCAGGGAGGCGCCCGCGAACTGGAGCACGGCGGTGTGGTAGAGCGGCGAGCAGACGAGGTGGACGTTGTCGTCGAAGGGGCGGATGCCGAAGATCCCGAGGAAGCCGCCCAGGTACGTCTCCTCCGGGAGCTTGCCGGGCAGCGGGCGGCGGATCCCCCGCGGGCGGCCGGTGGTGCCCGAGGTGTAGTTCATGACCCAGCCGAGGGTGCGGCCGTCGGGGGGCGTCGCGGGGTGCCCGTCGAGGAGTTCGGTGTACGGGCGGAAGCCGGGGACGGCGCCGACGGCGTAGCGGTGGTCCCCGGGCAGGCCGGCCTCGTCCGCCGCGGCGGTGGCGGCGTCGGCGAAGCGTTCGTGGGCGACGAGGACCTTGGCGCCGGAGTCGGCGACGATCCAGGCGATCTCGGGGCCGACGAGGTGGTGGTTGACCGGGACCAGGTAGAAGCCGGCCTGTGAGGCGGCGAGGTAGGCGGTGAGGAACTCGACGCCGTTGGGCAGGACCACGGCGAGGACGTCGCCGCGCTCCAGCCCGGCGGCCCGCAGGCCGTGGACCAGCCGGTTGACGTCGGCGTGCAGCCGGCCGGCGGACCACGCCTCGCCGTCGGGGGTGACGAGGACGGTCCGGTCCGGGTCGGCGCCCGCCTGGGCCCAGAAGCCGTTGGGACGCTGTGGGTCGGTCATGACGGTGGCGTTCCTCTCTCAGGCCCGGCCGGCGATCCGGTTGACCCGGTCGATGGCGCGTTCGAAGCCGGCGGTGAGTTCGTCGAAGACGGCCCGGACGCTGCGCTCGCTGTTCATCCGGCCGACGATCTGGCCCACGGGGGTGCCGAGCAGCGCCTGGACCTCGTACTTCTGGATCCGGGAGACGGCTTCGGCGACGAGCAGGCCCTGGAGCGGCATGGGCAGCGGGCCGGGTCCGTCCGGGTCGTCCCAGGCGTCGGTCCACTCGGTGCGCAGCTGGCGCGCGGGCTTGCCGGTGAGGGCTCGGGAGCGGACGGTGTCGCCGGACCCGGCGGCGAGGAGCTTCTCGGTGAGGGCGCGGGAGTGCAGGTCGGCCTCGGTGGTGGTGAGCCAGAGGGAGCCGAGCCAGGCGCCCTGGGCGCCGAGGGCGAGGCCGGCGGCGATCTGCTCGCCGCTGCCGATGCCGCCGGCGGCCAGGACGGGCAGCGGGGCGACGGCCTCGACGATCTCCGGGACCAGGACCATGGTGGCGATGTCGCCGGTGTGGCCGCCGGCCTCGTAGCCCTGGGCGACGACGATGTCGATGCCGGCCTCGGCGTGGCGACGGGCGTGCTTGGCGCTGCCGGCGAGGGCGGCGACGAGGACGCCGTGTTCGTGGGCGCGGGCGATGACGTCGGCGGGCGGGGAACCGAGGGCGTTCGCGAGGAGTTTGACGGGGTAGTCGAAGGCGACGTCGAGCTGGCTCCGGGCGACCTGTTCCATCCAGCCGGTGATCCGCCAGCCGGAGGCCTCGCCTTCCGCCAGTTCGGGCACGTGGTGTTTGGCGAGGGTGTCGCGGACGAAGGCGCGGTGCCCGGCCGGGATCATCGCCTCGATGTCCGCCTCGCCGATGCCGTCGACCGCCTTCTTGGCGGGCATGACCACGTCGAGCCCGTAGGGCTTGCCGTCGGTGTGCTCCTGCATCCAGTCGAGATCGCGCCTGAGGTCGTCGGGGGCGGTGTAGCGGACGGCGCCGAGGACGCCGAATCCACCCGCGCGGGTGATGGCCGCGGCGACCGCCGGGAAGGGCGTGAAGCCGAAGATGGCGTGTTCGACTCCCAGTTTCCTGCTCAGCTCCGTCTCCATGGCCGTGAGGATGCCGCAGGGCACCGTCCGAGGGAAGAGAATTTCTGATGCAGTGTCAGATTCTTTGACGGCCGGTCGGTGCGGAGGGTGCACGGCGGGCGGGCAGATAGCCAGTAGCGTGCGCGGGCAGGAACAGGAGGGCCGGACATGGGCGGTTCGGGTACGGGATCACGGGCGGTCGGGAGCGGTGGCGCGATGAGCCGCAGACGACTTGGGGCGCGGCTGCTGGCGCTGGGCGGGGTGCTGGTCCTGCACGCCGCGCTGCCGGGGCAGGGCGCGGGAGCGGCGGGCGGTGGCGCCGCCGAGCGGCGGGCCCTGCAGGGACTGCGGCTGCGCTACGGCTCCGCCCGCCGGGCGGGGTTGCTGGAGCGGCACCTGGAAGGCGTCGCGGAGGAGGCCCGGCGTTTCCTCGGCCCCTCCCCCGAACACCCCTACTACGCCGGGGCCGTGGTCCTCGCCGGCCGCGGCCGTACGGTGGCGCTGCACCGCGCGATGGGCGACGCCGTCCGCTACGCCGACTACGACGGGCGCACCGACCGGCCGCGGGAGTTCCCCGCCGCCGAGCGGATCGCGATGGCCGAGGACACCGTCTTCGACCTCGCCTCGCTGAGCAAGCTCTTCACCTCCATCCTGGCCGTGCAGCAGATGGAACGGGGCCTGCTGGAGCTGGAGGCCCCGGTCGAGCGGTACCTCCGGGAGTTCACCGGCGGGGGCAAGGAGGCCATCACGGTCCGGCAGCTGCTGACGCACACCTCGGGGCTGCGCTCGTGGGCGCCGTTCTACCAGGAGTCCACCCGGGCCGGACAGTTGAGGCTGCTGTGGTCGGTGCGCCCGCAGGACACCCCCGGGACCGTGTACCGCTACTCCGACCTGAACCTCATCACGCTGCAGCTGCTCCTGGAACGGATCACCGGTCACACACTGGACGTCCTGCTCCAGGAGGAGATCGCCATTCCCCTCGGGATGCACCGCACCCGCTACAACCCGCCCCTGTCCTGGCGCCGGGTCACCGCCGCGACCGAGGTGCAGCGCCCGCCCTGGTCGGGCCTGGACCGGGGACTGGTGTGGGGCGAGGTCCACGACGAGAACGCCCACGCGCTCGGCGGGGTCGCGGGCCACGCCGGGGTGTTCGGCACCGCCTGGGACCTGGCGATCCTCTCCCGCGCCCTGCTCGACGGCGGGGCGTACGCGGGCCGGAGCATCCTGCGCCCCGCCTCCGTCGAGCTGCTCTTCACCGACTTCAACACGGCCTTCCCCGGCGACGACCACGGCCTCGGCTTCGAGCTCTACCAGCACTGGTACATGGGCGCCATGGCCACCCCGCACTCGGCGGGGCACACCGGCTTCACCGGGACCTCGCTGGTCCTGGACCCCTCCACCGACTCCTTCCTCGTCCTGCTGGGCAACTCCGTCCACCCGGTGCGGACCTGGCGGGCCGGCAGCGCGCCGCGGGTGGCGACCGGCAACCGCTTCGCCCGGGCGGTACCGGTGCGCACCCGGCACGGCGGACCCGCCTGGTACTCGGGGATGGAGACCGCGGGCTCCGGCACCCTGACCCTGCCTCCCCTCACCCCGGCGACCGCCTCGGCCCGGCTGCGCTGCGCCGTCTGGTGGGACACCGTGCCCGGCGCGGGCGCCTTCCACGTGGAGGCGTCCGCCGACGGGGCCGTGTGGGAGCCGCTGCCCTTCACCACCGTCCGCACCACGGGCGGCACCCCCGAGTCCTGGCCACAGGGCAGCGCGGGCGGCTGGTCGGGCCGCATCTGGCACCGGCTGGAGGCCCCGCTGCCCGGCTGGGCGGGCCGCGAGGTCAGGCTCCGCTTCCGCCACGCCGCGACCGGCCGCTACGTGGGGCGGGGCGTCTACGTGGACGTCGTCCGGGTGGCCGAACCGGCCCGGCTCCTGTTCTCCGAGGACCGGCCGGCGGACGCGGTCCGCGTGGAGGCCGTCGGCTGGACCCGCTCGGCGGACTGAGGGCGCCACCGGCGGGCCGGAGCCGCCCCGGCCCGGCCCGCCGGAACCGGCACCCGCGCCCGTCAGCCCTGGACGAAGCAGAAGGGGTGGCCCGCGGGATCGGAGAAGACGCGCCAGTCCCGCTCGGGCGGCCCCTGTTCCAGGAGGCGCGCGCCGAGGGCGAGGACCTGCTCCTGGCCGCGGTCGAGGTCCGGGACGGCGAGGTCGAGGTGGAACTGCTGCGGCCGTTGCGGGTCGGGCCAGCTCGGCGGCCGGTGCCCGACGGCCCGCTGGAAGCACAGCACCTGCCCGTTCGGGGTGTGCAGCGTGGCCCAGTCCTCGTCCACGGACCAGCGCCGGTCCGGGCGGTTGACCTCGCCGCCCAGCAGGCCCGCGTAGAACTCGGCGAGCCCCAGGGGCTCCGGACAGTCCAGCACCACGCACTGCAGTTCGGCAATCATGGCGGCAGCCTACGGCGCGGCCAGCGCCGCATCGATCATGAGGCGGGCGGTGGAGGCCAGTTCGGCGGGATCCGGCGCGGGGCGCGTGCCCGCCAGGGCGCCCGCGAGGCGGTCGTAGAGCAGCCCGTCCGTCCAGGCGGCCAGCAGGGCGGCGCGCTCGTCCGGCCGGTCGGCGCCGAGTGCCCCGAGGAGCCCGGCGGCGCGGGCGCGGACGGCCAGGCCCGCGCGGAGCAGCTCGGGGGCCGCCTCCGGGGTGCGGGCGGCCTCCAGGCTCAGCTCGAAGCGGGCCAGCTGGCGCTCCCGCCCCTCGGACAGCCACCGGTACAGGAGTGCGCCGAGCGCCCGCGCCGCCGTGTCCCGGTCCCAGGGGCCGGGCGTGCGGGCGTCCTCCTCGAAGTCGGCGAGGTCCAGCTCGGCCAGGCGCCGGTAGCAGGCGCCGACCAGCGCGGCACGGGTGCGGAAGTAGTACGAGGTGCTGCCCGCGGGCAGTCCCGCGGCTCCGTCGACGGCCCGGTGGGTCAGGCTGCGCAGTCCGCCGGCCGCGACCAGGCCGATCGCGGCGTCGGAGATCAGGGCGCGGCGGTCCGGCGCGGGCGCCTGGGCGGCGGCCGGGACGCCGGGTTCGGGGGTGGACATGCCGCCACTCTACAGCTGTAGAGTGGCGACACATCGCCCTCTACGGATGTAGAGGGCGCGGAGCCGGCAGGAAGGCCGCACCATGGACAAGCGTCCGCGTCACGCCGTCGTCGCGGGTGCCGGGATCGGGGGGCTCACCGCGGCCCTCGCCCTGCACCGCCGGGGCTGGCGGGTCACCGTCTGCGAGCGGGCGGCCGGGCCGACCGCCGCGGGCGCGGGCATCGTGCTCGCGCCGAACGCCCTGCGGGCCCTGGAGGCCATCGGGTTCGACGCGGGACGGGCGGCGGGCCGCGCCGTCCCGGCCGCCATGGGAGTGCGCCGCCCCGACGGGTCCTGGCTGGTCCGCGCCGACACCGCCGCGCTCACCGCACGCTACGGCCGGCCCTCGCTCGCCGTGCACCGGGCGGCCTTCACCGGCGCCCTGGCGGACGCGCTGCCCGGCGGGGCCCTGCGCTACGGCACCGCCGTCACCGGCGCGGACACGGCCGACGGGCGCACGGTGGTCCGTACGGACGCCGGAGAGCTCCCCGCCGATCTGCTGGTCGCCGCCGACGGCATCCACAGCCCCCTGCGCCGCCGGTACTTCCCGGACCACCCGGGCCTGCGCTACAGCGGGGAGACCGCCTGGCGCACCGTCCTGCCCGCCGACGGGCCCGCCCTGCCCGGAGCCTTCGAGACCTGGGGCCGCGGCCGGCGCTTCGGTGTGGTCCCGCTCGCCGACGGCCGCGTCTACGCCTACGCCACCGCCGTCGCCCCCGAGGGCCACCGCCCCGCCGACGTGCTCGGCGAACTCCTTGACCGCTTCGGCGACTGGCACGACCCGGTCCCGGACCTGCTCGGCCGGTTCGACCCCGGTGCCGTCCTCCAGCACGACCTGCACGACCTGGCGGCCCCCCTCCCCCGCCTGCACGACGACCGGACGGCCTGGATCGGCGACGCCGCGCACGCGATGACCCCCCACCTCGGCCAGGGCGGCTGCCAGGCGATCGAGGACGCCGTCGTCCTGGCCCATCTCGCGGACGGCGCCGACGGGGTACCCGCCGCGCTCGCCGCCTACAGTCGGGCCCGCCTCGCCCGCACCGATGCCGTCCGGCTCCGCGCCCGCCGGGCCGGCCGGTTCACGACGCTCTCCCACCCGCTGGCCGTGGCCGCCCGCGACCTGGCCGTACGCCTCGTGCCGGCCCGCGCCGCGCAGCGCGCCCTGGACGACCTCTACAACGGGTTCACCCTCCCGGAGCGGCCGGAATGAAGACCGTGCCCCCCGGCGTTCGCACTCGTTGTCGGGACTGCTGACCGTTCGACACGAAGGCAGGCGGAAAACACATGACGACCGAGATCGACTGGGAACACCCCACCGACCCGAGGGCCGGGAGCTGGCAGCTGGACCACGTCAGGCTCTACGTGGGCTCGAACGGGGCCGAGGGCCACCACTGGAACGGCACCCAGACCCTCCTGCTCACCACCGTGG
The DNA here is from genome assembly GCF_041862025.1 of Streptomyces sp. AB3(2024). Classification (NCBI taxonomy): domain Bacteria; kingdom Bacillati; phylum Actinomycetota; class Actinomycetes; order Kitasatosporales; family Streptomycetaceae; genus Streptomyces; species Streptomyces sp. AB3(2024). Next base: position 19,047 of record NZ_JBGWAB010000085.1, on the reverse strand, counting down.
GCCGGGTGTCCGGCAGCCCGGTGCGCACACCCCTCATCTACGGCGAGGCCGACGGCCGCTACCTCGTCGTCGCCTCCAAGGGCGGGGCGGACGAGGCACCCCTGTGGTACCGGAACCTGACCGCCGACCCCCGGGTGCGCGTCCAGGTCGGCTCCGAGGTCCGCCAGGGGACCGCGCGCACCGCCACCCCCGAGGAGCGCGCCGCGTACTGGCCGCTGATGGTCGGCCACTGGCCCGCTTACGACGAGTACCAGGCGAAGACCGATCGCGAGATCCCGATCGTGGTGATCGAGCCGGTCTGACGGGGAGCGGGACCGGGCCCGACGGCGGCCCGGTCAGTGCCCCAGCACCGCCATCGCCGCGTTGTGTCCGGGGACGCCGCTGACGCCACCGCCGCGCACCGCGCCCGCACCGCACAGCAGGACGTTGCGGTGCGCGGTGGCCACGCCCCAGGGCCCGGCGGCGTCCGCGTCCGCGTCGGCGTCCGCGTAGGGCCAGGACAGGTCGCGGTGGAAGATGTGACCGCCGGGCAGGCGCAGTTCGCGCTCCAGGTCCAGCGGGGTCTTGGCCTCGATACAGGGCCGGTCGTCGGCGTCGAAGGCCAGGCAGTCGGTGAGCGGCTCGGCCAGGTGGGCGTCCAGCTGGGCCAGCGTGGCCGTCAGGAGCACCTCGCGGGCCTGCTGGTTGTCGTGTCCGAACAGCCGGGCCGGGGTGTGCAGTCCGAAGAGGGTGAGCGTCTGGCAGCCCCGCTCCGTGAGCTCCGGCCCGAGGATCGAGGGGTCGGTCAGCGAGTGGCAGTAGATCTCCGAGGGCGGTACGGACGGCAGTTCCCCGGCGGCGGCCTCCGTGTGGGCGCGGCGCAGCTGCTCGTACCCCTCGGCGATGTGGAAGGTGCCGCCGAAGGCCTCGCGGGGGTCCACGGAGGCGTCGCGCAGCCGGGGCAGCCGGCTCAGCAGCATGTTGACCTTGAACTGGGCCCCTTCCGGGGCCGGGGCGGCCGGGTCCGGTTCCTCGCCGAGGAGTTCGGCGAGCGCCCGGGGTGAGGCGTTGACCAGGACGTTCCGTCCGACGACGGTGCCCTCCCCCGCCGCCGTGCGGAAGGTCACCTCGGCGGGCGCGGTCCCGTCGGTGCGGATCCGCAGCGCCTCGTGCCCGGTGACGATCTCGGCGCCGGCCGACCGGGCGGCGTCGGCGAGCGCGTCGGTGAGGGCGCCCATGCCGCCGACCGGGACGTCCCATTCGCCGGTTCCGCCGCCGATGACGTGGTACAGGAAGCAGCGGTTCTGGACGAGCGTGGGGTCGTGGGCGTCGGCGAACGTGCCGATCAGCGCGTCGGTGAGGGCCACCCCGCGCACGAGGTCGTCGGCGAAGCGCTCCTCCAGGGCCACGCCGATGGGCTCTTCGAAGAGGGTCCGCCAGGCCGTGGCGTCGCCGATCCGGTCCCGCAGCGCCGAACGGGTGGGCAGCGGTTCGGTCAGGGTGGGGAAGACCTTCCCGGCGACCTCGGCCGTCATGGCGTAGAAGGCGCGCCAGTTGTCGTACTCCCGCTCCGAGCCGGTGAGGCGGGCGAAGGACTCCCGGGTCCGGTCCTCGCCGCCGCCGACGAGGAGTCCGCCGGGGGCGCCGCCGCGGACGTGGGGGGTGTACGAGGACACCGTGCGCCGGCGCACCCGGAAGCGCAGGCCCAGATCGCGGACGATCTTCGCGGGGAGCAGGGAGACGAGGTAGGAGTAGCGCGAGAGGCGGGCGTCGACCCCGGCGAAGGGCCGGGTGGAGACGGCGGCCCCGCCGGTGTGCCCCAGCCGCTCCAGGACCAGCACCGAGCGGCCCGCGCGGGCCAGGTAGGCGGCGGCGACCAGGCCGTTGTGGCCTCCGCCCACGATCACCGCGTCGTACACCTCGTGCGCGAATCCCCGGGAGACCCTCGTGGCTGTCATGGCTCTTGGTAGCACACCTGGCCGAGCCGCTCCAGACAGTGTGCCTCGTCGGCGTGGGCCAGGGCGGTGTCGGGGTGCTCGTCGCCCAGGGACCGCTCGCGGATGCCGGACAGGTCCCGGTAGATGGGCAGGGCCTCGTCCCAGCGGCCCAGGCGGCCCAGCCCCACGGCGAGTTCGCGCCGGCTGACCAGGGTGTCCTGGTGTTCGGCTCCCAGGGCCTTGGCGCGGGCGGCGCCGACCGCGCGGGCCTCGGCCACGGCCTCCTCCCAGCGGTCCAGCCGCCCGAGGTTGACGCCGAGGACGTGGCGGGCGCGCAGGGTCTCCGGATCACAGGCGCCGTAGGCCCGGGTGCGGTCGCGGACCAGGGAGCGGAACAGGTCGAGGGCCTCGGCGGCGCGGCCGGTGCGGCCGAGCGCGATGCCGGTCTCGTAGCGGGCGGCGAGGGAGTCGGGGTGGTCCCGGCCGAGTACGCGGTCCCGTACGGCGGCGACGTGCCGGAAGCCCGTCAGGGCCTCGCCCCAGCGGCCCAGTCGGCCGAGGGAGTAGGCGGCCTCGTAGCGGGTCCGCAGGGTGTCCGGGTGTTCGGCGCCGAGCACGGCGGCCCGGTCGGCCGCCACCTCGGCGGCGGCGCCGTGTGCTTCGGCGTGCCGGCCCAGGGCGCTCAGGGCGCAGGCCAGGCTGTGGCGGCAGCGCAGGGTGTCGGGGTGGCGCGGGCCCGCGGTGCGGACGAGGGCGGCGAGCACCGCGCGGTAGGTCTCGTACGCCTCGCCGTGCCGGCCGAGCCGCCCGAGCTCGTACGCCTCCTCCTGGCGCGCCGCGAGGGTGTCGAAGTGGTCCGGCCCCAGGAGCGTGGCCCGCCCCTGGGCGACGGCCGCGTACACGGAGAGGGCCTCCTCGGGGCGGCCGGCGCGGCTGAGGACGAACGCGCGGGTGTGCCCGGCGTCGAGCGCGTCGGGGCGGTCCGGGCCGGGCGCCGCGGGAGTGCCGGCGAGCCCGCGGACGGGGGTGAGGCGCGGGTCGTCGGCGGGCGCGGGCCGCAGGATCCGCTGCTCCCCCGAGGCCGTACCGGTGCCCCGGGCGGTGCCGGCGGCGGGCGCCGCGGGGCGGGCGGCGGTCCAGGAGCCGGTCAGTACGGCCCACTCCCCGGACGCGGGCCGGGCGTCGATGCCCGCCTTGCGTCCGGCGGTCATCCCCGCGGCCCAGGCGGGCAGCGGCGGGTGCGCGACGGTCGGCCCGCCGGGACCGGAGCGGCCCTCGACGAGGCGCCGGTGCAGGTGGCGGGCGTCGCCGGGGCGGTCCTCGGGGCGCTTGGCGAGGAGTTCCAGGACGAGCTGCTCGAAGTGGGCGGGCAGCTCGGGGCGGTGGTCGCGCAGCGGTACGGGGACGTTGTCGCGGTGGCCGACGAGCACGGACCAGGAGTCGCCGAGGTCGAAGGGCGGGGCTCCGGTGGCGATCTCGTAGAGGACGCAGCCGAGGGAGTAGAGGTCACTGAGGTGGTCGACCTCGCCGCCCGCGATCTGCTCCGGCGACATGTAGTGGGGGGTGCCCATGGCCATGCCGCCGCCGGTGAGCTTGGCGGTGAAGCCGATGTCGTGGGCCAGGCGCGCGATGCCGAAGTCACAGATCTTCACCGTGCCGTCGGTCAGCCGCATGATGTTCGCGGGCTTGAGGTCACGGTGGACGACGCCCTGGTCGTGGGTGTAGCCGAGGGCGGCGGCCATCTGCTCGGCGATGTCGAGGACCACGTCGACGGGGAGCGGGCGCGCCTCGTTGTCCTCCATCAGCTGGCTGAGGTTGCGGCCTTCGAGCAGTTCCATGACGAGGTAGAGGGGACCGCCCGCCGCGCTGTCGTCGCCGAAGTCGTGGACGACGGTGACGCCCCGGTGCTGGAGCGAGGCCGCGACCCGTGCCTCGCGGCGGAAGCGCTCGCGCAGGACCTGGGTGAAGTGGGCGTCCTGTTCGGGCCCGATGGGCTTGAGGCACTTCACCGCGACCTGACGGCCGAGCGATTCGTCGCGGGCGCGCCACACCTCGCCCATGCCGCCGCGCCCGATCAGATCGAGTGACCGGTACCGGCCCTGGATCAGTCTGGACTCCGCCATGTCTTAAAGCCGCCCCCGTCGTCGTGCCGCGCCCTCCTCGGCCGGTCCAGTATGGCCGCTGGTGTACGCAGTGTGTACGCGGAGGGGCGGCTCCCGGGGCCCAGCCGGCGCATCGCTTTCAAGATGTGACCTGGAGGCAGCCGCCAGCGTAGACCTGCGGGAATGCTGCGCAACACGCGACCCGTGAGGCGCAGGCGCCGGGTGACGTCGCGCGGGGGCGGAGCGGTGCGCCCGTAGAGCCGGTGCGCCCAGTCGGGGAGGGTCCCGTAGGCGATTCCGGCAAGCGGTCTCCACAGCAGGTTTCGGCCAGGGACGAGGAGGGGGTGCACGGGCGGGGCGCGCAGGAAGTCGTCGACGGCGCGGGCGTCGGCCCCGGCCGCGAGGCGGGGGCGGACCTCCTCGAAGTACGCGGCGAGCGCGCCGGTGTCGGCGGGCACGTCGGCCGGGTCGAGGCCGACGAGCCGGGCGTTCACCCGGTTCTCGTCCACGTAGCGGTCGGCCTGGTCCGGGGTGAGGGGGACGCCGGAACGGAGCAGGACGTGGAGGAAGCTGTCGATCTGCGCGCAGTGCACCCACAGCAGCAGCTCGGGATCGTCGACGCGGAAGCGCTCCCCGGTGTCCGGATCGCCGGCGGACAGCCGGCCGTGGAGCGCCCGGACCCGGGCTCCGGCCCGCTCGGCGTTCTCGGTGGTGCCGTAGGTGATCGTGCCGACGAAGTCTGCGGTGCGCAGCAGCCGGCCCCAGGCGTCCCGGTGGAAGGAGCTGTTCGCCATCACCCCGCGCACGGCGCGCGGGTGGAGGGCCTGGAGGTAGAGCGCGCGGACGCCGGCGATCCACATGACCGGGTCGCCGTGGCACTGCCAGGTGACGGACCCGGGCCCGTAGAGCCCCGGGTCCGCACCCCCGTACGGAGCTGCGTTCATGGCCCGCCTCCCGCCGGGGAGCCTACCCGGGCGGGGGCCGGCCCACCCGTCGTCGCGGCCGGGGCGTGGTGTCAGGCCCGCAGGGCGGCCGTCCAGGACTCGACCTCGTCCGACCGGCGCGGCAGGACCGCCGAGAGGTTCTCGTTGCCGTCCTCGGTCACGAGGATGTCGTCCTCGATCCGGATCCCGATGCCGCGGTACTCCTCGGGCACGGTCAGGTCGTCGGCCTGGAAGTACAGACCGGGCTCGACGGTGAGCACGACGCCGGGTTCGAGGACGCCGTCGGCGTACGTCTCGGCGCGGGCGGCGGCGCAGTCGTGGACGTCGAGGCCGAGCATGTGGCCGGTGCCGTGCAGGGTCCAGCGGCGCTGCAGGCCCAGCTCCAGGACCTGCTCCAGGGTGCGTTCGCCGAGCAGGCCCCAGGCGAGGAGCCGTTCGGCGAGGACCCGCTGGGCGGCCTTGTGGAAGTCGCGGTAGTGCGCACCGGGCTTGACGGCGGCGATCCCGGCCTCCTGGGCGTCGTGCACCGCGTCGTAGACCGTGCGCTGGAGCGGGGAGAAGGTGCCGCTGACGGGCAGGGTGCGGGTGATGTCGGCGGTGTAGAGGGTGCGGGTCTCCACTCCGGCGTCGAGCAGCAGCAGGTCGCCGGAGCGGACGTCGCCGTCGTTGCGGACCCAGTGGAGGGTGGTGGCGTGCGGGCCGGCGGCGGCGATGGTGCTGTAGCCGACGTCGTTGCCCTCGACGCGGGCGCGCAGGAAGAAGGTGCCCTCGATGTGGCGCTCCGAGGTGGCCTCGGCCTTGCCGAGGACCTTCACGACGTCCTCGAAGCCGCGGACGGTGGAGTCGACGGCCTTGCGGAGTTCGCCGATCTCGAACTCGTCCTTGACGCGGCGCATCTCGGAGAGGAAGACCCGGAACTCCTCGTCGGTCCCGGCCGTCACCTTGTCCCGCAGGGTCTTCTCGATGCCGGCGTCGTGGCCGCGCAGGACGCGGACCGGGCCGGTGGCCTCCGCCAGGGCGGCGGCCAGGTTCCGGACGTCCGCGCAGGGCAGGCCGAGGAGCCGCTCGTTCTCCGTGAGACTGGCCCGCCGTCCGTCCCACAGCTCGCCCCGGGCGGACAGCCAGAACTCGCCGTTCTCCCGGTCGGAGCGGGGCAGCAGGTACGCGGTGGACCGGTGGCCGCCGTCCTCCCGGGGCTCCAGGACCAGGACGGCGTCCTCGGTCTGGTCTCCGGTCAGGTACACGTAGTCGGAGCAGGCGCGGAAGGGGTGGTGCGTGTCGTTGGCGCGGACCAGCAGGTTGCCGGCGGGTATCACCAGGCGCTCGCCCGGGAAGCGGGCGGAGAGCGCCGCGCGCCGGCGGGCGGTGTGGGCGGCCTGCGGGAGGGGCTCGATGTCGTGGCGCTCGGTGTCGGCCCAGCCCTGCCGCATGTTCTCGGCCAGCTCCGCGCTCACCCCCCGTCGGCGCGCGCGGCCCTCGCTCCGCTGCGCCTCCCCGGCCTCCTCTCCCCCGGACGTCGGGTCCCCGTCACCGGACTGCCGGATTTCGGACGAACGCTCGGTCACAACCGCCTCCTGAATTCAATCCGTTCACCCTCAAAACCCACCGGACCCCTCCCTTGATCGCAAGGGGTCGCCGCCATCGTGGCACGACCCCCGTCCCAGTGGCCGGGAGTGACATGGGGTCCGCGCGCTAGGGTTCGCACGTGAGTTTCTATGTCGTCGTGGGATTCGGGCCCGCCGGTGCGGCCACGGCCCGGCTGCTGGCCGGGCGGGGACACTCGGTACGGGTCGTCACCCGATCGGGCCGGGCTCCGGAACCGGGCATCGAGCACGTCGCACTGGACGCGGCCGACGCCGTCCGGCTGACCGGGGCCGCACGGGGCGCGGACGCCGTCTTCGGATGCGCTGCACCTCCCTACCACCGCTGGGCGGGCGAATGGCCCGCGATGACCTCGTCCCTCTGCACGGCCGCCGAGGAGACCGGGGCCTTGCTGGTCATGCTCGGCAACCTCTACGGCTACGGTCCCGTGGACGGCCCCCTGACCGAGGAGCTGCCGCTCGCGGCGACCGGCCCCAAGGGGCGGGTGCGGGCCGCCGCCTGGGAGACGGCCCGGACCCTGCACGAGCAGGGCCGTCTGAAGGCCGTGGAGCTGCGGGCCTCGGACTTCTTCGGCCCCGGTGTGACCGACGGCGGGCACCTGGCCGGCCGGGTCGTGCCGCAGGTGCTGCGCGGCAGGCCCGTCTCCGCCCTCGGCGACCCCGACGCCCCGCACAGCTGGACCTATCTCCCCGACGTGGCCGCCGCGCTGGTCGAGGCCGCGGGCGAGGAACGCGCCTGGGGGCGGACCTGGCACGTCCCGACCGGACCGGCGCTGTCCGTACGGGAGATGGTCGGCCGGCTCGCCGACGAGTCGGGCACGGGGCCCGTCGCCGTACGCGGACTGCCGTCGGCCGTCCTGGGCGCGCTCTCGCTCTTCTCCCCGCTGATGCGTGAACTCAAGGAGATCCGCTACCAGTTCGACCGTCCCTTCGTCGTCGACTCCGGCGCCTGGGAGGCCGCCTTCGAGGCCCGCGCCACACCCGTCGACGAGCAGGTCAAGACGACGGTCGCGTGGTGGCGCGAACGGCTGACCGCCACCGGGTGACACCCGTGCCGGAGGACGACGGCCCGGCCGGCGGCGAGTTCGGGGCCCGGCCGGCCGGCCCCCGGTGGCTGGAGACGGTACGGGGCGTCGACCGGACCCTGCGCATCGCCGACCGGCTGTACGAGCACGGTGTCATCGCCGATCCGATCTTCCACCCCGCGGTGGAGGAGGGGCTCTCCCGGCTGCGGTTCTTCGTCACTTCCGATCACCGCGCAGGGGACAGCCGCCGGGCCGTGCCGGTCCTGGCCCAGGAGGTGGCGGCGGCCGGGGGCTGACGTCGTTGGGGCCCTCTGGGGGCGTACGCCCACGGGCGGGTCCGGCCGCGCGATTGCCGCCCACGGCACCATGCCCGCGGGGCGGCCTCCCGGCAGGGTTGCCCTTGTGATCGAAGTCAACGAACTCACCAAGCGCTACGGCGGCAAGACCGCCGTCGACCGGTTGTCCTTCACGGTCCGGCCGGGCCGCGTCACCGGATTCCTCGGCCCGAACGGAGCCGGCAAGACCACCACCCTGCGGATGGTCCTGGGCCTGGACCGCCCCACGGCCGGCTCCGCCACCGTCACCGGCGTCCCCTTCCGCGACCACCCGCGAGGGCTGCGGCACGCGGGCGCCCTCCTCGACGCGAACCAGGTGCACGGCGGGCGCAGCGCAACCGCCCACCTGTCCGCGCTGGCCCGAAGCAACGGCATCCCGGCGCGCCGGGTGGACGAGGTGCTCCAGGAGGTCGGCCTGGCCGGGGCGGCGGGCCGTCGCATCGGCGGGTTCTCGCTCGGCATGAAGCAGCGCCTCGGGATCGCCACCGCCCTCCTCGGCGATCCCCCGGTCCTGATGTTCGACGAGCCCGTCAACGGCATGGACCCGGAGGGCGTGCTCTGGATGCGCGGCCTCTTCCGGCGGCTGGCGGCCGAGGGCCGTACGGTCTTCCTCTCCAGCCATCTGATGTCGGAGATGCAGAACACCGCCGACGATCTCGTCGTCATCGGCCGCGGCCGGCTCATCGCCGCCGAGTCGGCGGGGGAGTTCGCGGCCCGCAGCACGCGGACCGGCACCGTCGTCGGCACGTCGCGGGCCGCCGAGCTGGCGGCGCTGCTGGCCGGCGAGGGCGCTTCGGTGGAGCCGGAGGGGCCGGAGGGGTCGGAGGGGCCAAGGGGACAGGCGGACGCCCGCAGGCTCGTGGTGACCGGAATGGCGGCGGACCGGATCGGGGCGCTCGCCTTCGCGCACGGGATCGTGCTGGACGAACTGACCCCGCGCACCGCCTCCCTGGAGGAGGCCTTCATGGAACTGACCGCCGACAGCGTCGAGTACCCGACAGGACGGACCCGATGACCCGAACCGCCTCCGCCCACGCGACCTCCGTCGCCGCGCCTCCCGCCCGCTTCCGTGACCTGCTCGTCGCCGAGTGGATCAAGATGCGGTCCCTGCGCTCCACCTGGTGGACGATCGCCCTCACGGCGCTGTTCGTCATCGGGTGCGCGACCGTCGCGGCGCTGGCGGACCACGACGACATCGCCGCGGCCGGCCCGGGTGCGCGGGAGTCCCGCGGGTTCCTGCCCTTCGACGCCTTCCCGCCCGGCGCCTACATGACGCTGATGCTCGTCGCCGGCAGCGTCGGGGTCGTCACGATCGTGAGCGAGTACGGCAGCGGGCTGATCCGTACCACCACGGTGGCCGTTCCCGCGCGCCACTCGGTGGTCCTGGCCAAGGCCGTCGTCGTCGCGGCGGTGTGGACCGCCGTCGGGACGGTGATCTCCCTGGGCGCTTTCCTGGTCTCCCAGGCCGTCCTCGACGGCCGGCACGCCGGGGTGTCCCTCACCCACCCCGGTGTGGCCCGCGCCATGGTGGCGTCCGCGCTGCTGGCCCCGATCTGCGCCCTGGTCGGCCTGGGCCTCGGGGCGCTGATCAGGCACACCCCGGGCAGCGTGGCCGCCACCCTCTTCACGCTGGTGATGCTGCCACCGCTGTTCAGCACTTCCCGGCAGTGGTCCGCCGACGTCAACCACGTGATGGTGGTGAGCGCCTGGAAGCGCCTGGTCCAGAACTGGGGGGACCTTCCCGACATCCACCACGTCCACGACGCCACGGTGCCCGCTTCCTGGGCCGTGTACGCGGTGTGGCCGCTGGTCGCGGTCGCCCTCGCGGTGGTCGTCGTACGCCGGCGCGACGTGTGAGCCGGACGCCGGGGACCGGACGGGCCCGGCGGATCCCCTCAGAACTTCTTGAGCCGACAGCGGCGGCCGTGGTCGGCCGAACGACCCCTCACGGCGATTCTTCCGAGGGGTCGGTGACGGGCGGGAGGCCCTGGAGCTGCCGGTACTGGTCCATGATGGCCGTGATGGCCTGGAGGTTCTCCTTCTTCATCCCGGCCGCCCGCATGGCCACGGAGCGGACTCCGGCCTGGCGCAGCGCCTCGATGGCGGCGACCTCACCGAGGACGGACTCGGCGACCTCGTCGTCGAAGAAGTACGCGACGGAAACGCCGAAGAACCGGGCGAGGGCAGCCAGCAGGTCCGGCGAGGGGTTGGAGCGCTTGCCGGTACGCAGCTGCGACAGGTAGACACCGCCGGCCTTGAGTTCGGGGTTGGCGCGCTTGAGTTCCTCCGCGACCTCGGCGTTGGTCCAGTGCTTGCCCTTGGGCCGGACCGTCTTGAAGAGGCCGTCCAGACGCACTGCCAGCTTGGGCCGGTCGTCGGTCTCCGACACTGCGAATCTCCCTTCCGCCACCCCCTCGACATTGCTCTCAGCTATCCGGCAGTTTCGCAGATTAGCCGTCAGTTGACAATCCGACCGGAGTCCGCCACCGTGGACCTCGCCGATAGCTGGCAGCTAACTTTGCTTACGGGGGTAGCCGAGTTGATGTGCTGGCGGCTGCCGGTCCGGGCAGGGCCGGCCCTCGGGGGACGGGGGTCGGCGACGGGCGGATCACACCCGCTCGGCCCGGAAGCACCACGGGGGACCCACGGGGGAAACGGGGGGAACCACGGGGAGGGTGAAAAAGGGAAAACCCGCCCGGCCTGACGGGGGACAGACCGGGCGGGAGCTCTCAACCCGCTTTGCCGAGTTTACGACTGCCACTTGTGTGAGCCAGGCGACCTCCGCCGAGAAGTTGTCCGGGTCCCGGTCGCCGAAGTCGCCCGCGTCCTTGTTGAGATCGGGGACCGTCCCTGCCCGCTTAGCGTGCAGGGCCTGCTCGATCTCGTTTCCCGCGGCGCTGAAGACGTTCGACGCGAGCTGCCGGACGCCGATGTCGATCCCGGCCGCGACGCAGAAGGCGACGGCCGATACGTGCATCAGCAGGATGGCGAGGTTGCCGACGCCCGGGAAGCGGTCGCCGCGGCGCGGGCGGCCGTCACGTGCCGGGGTCTTGGTGGTGCTGCCAGGCGCGGTAGGCCTCCACGGCCTTGGGGAGGGTGGGGTAGATGCGGTCCCGGCCGATCGTCGCCGTGAGGCCGTAGGCGTCGAGCGGGTCGCGCAGATCCTGTTTGACGCGGGCCAGGGCGAACACGATGTGCCGCTCGACGAGTTCGGTGCGCAGGGCCTCGACGGCGTCGAGGGCGGTGATGTCGACCTCGACGTTCGCCTCGGTGTTCAGGACGAACCAGTGGACCGGGTCGGCCTGGGCGTTCACGGCGGCCAGGGCCCGGCGGTGGAAGTCCTCGGCGTTGGCGAAGAACAGCGGGGAGTCGTAGCGGTAGACGAGCAGACCGGGGATGGTGCGCGCGGTCAGGTGGTCGTCGATGTCGTGCATGCCGACCAGGCCGGGCACGATGCCGAGGACGGCGTCGTGCGGACGCGCGACCCGGGCGAGCAGTTCGATGACGGAGAGGGCGACCGCGGCCAGGACCCCGTACAGGATGCCCAGGGCGAGGACACCGAGGGTGCAGCCGAGTGCGAGGAGGAGTTCGCGGCGGCGGAACGCGGCGAGGCGCCGGAACTCGCCGACCTCCACGAGACGTACGGCGGCGTACACGACGATCGCGCCGAGGGCGGCCGCGGGGACGTGCGTCAGCAGCGGCCCCAGGAAGAGCAGCACCGCGACCACGCACGCGGCGCCCACGAGGGAGTACGCCTGGGTGCGGGCACCGGCGGATTCGGCGAGGGCCGTACGGCTCGCGCTGCTGCTGACGGGGAAGCCGTGCAGGGCTCCGACGCCCAGGTTCGCCGCGCCGAGGGCCAGCAGTTCGCGGTTGGCGTCCAGTGGATCCGGGTCGTCGTGCCGGGCGAAGGCGCGGGCGGTCAGGACGACGTCCGTGTATCCGACCAGGAGCACGCCGAAGGCGGGCAGGACCAGGTCCGCGCAGTCGGCCGGCCGCGGCAGGGCGAACCCGGGCAGGCCGGTCGGGACGGCGCCGATGACGGCGATGCCGGCGCCCTCGTCGAGGGAGAAGACCGTCACCGCAGCCGTGGCGAGGACGAGGACCACGAGCGGTCCGGGCAGCGGCCGCCAGAGCAGGGGCAGGGTGAACAGGAGCAACAGGCACGCGGCGGACAGGGCCAGGGTCGCCGGGTGCGCCCCGCCGATGTGGCGGAGGAAGAAGAGCAGCCGGGGGAAGAAGGCGGAGCCGCCGCCTCCTGGGACGCCGGTCAGGCGGCGCAGCTGGTCCACGATCATGATGAAGGCCACCCCGGCCAGGTAGCCGACGAGTACGGGCCGGGAGAGGAGGTCCGCGAGGAAGCCGAGCCGGACCGCCCAGGCGACCAGGCAGAGCAGGCCGACGACGAGGGCCAGGGCGGCGGCGAGGGCCGCGTACCGGGCGGGATCGCCGGCCGCCAGCGGTCCCACGGCCACGGCGGTCATGAGGGCGGTGGTGGATTCCGGGCCGACGGACAGCAGGCGGGAGGACCCGCTGAGGGCGTAGAGGACCATCGCCGGGAGGGCGGCCCAGAGACCGGCGACGGGCGGCAGCCCGGCCACCCCGGCATAGGCCATGACCTGGGGGACGAGATACGCGGCCACCGTGACCCCGGCCAGGGCGTCGCCGCGCAGCCAGTTCCTGCGGTAGGCACGGAAGGCGGGCGGGGTCACGGTGATCCGTCCGTGCTTCGACAAGGCGCCTCCGGGGGCTCGCGCGTGCCCACCATCGTGGCGGGCGAAGGGGCGCGGGGGTGTGAAGCGCGCGCGGGCCGGCCGCTACCGGCCGTCCGCGCGCAGGCGGAAGCCCTTGATGAGGTCGGGCCTGATCCGGACGGCGCCCGACGCGGTGCCCTCGACCCAGGGCCGCAGGAGCCGCGCCAGGCGTTCGGTCTCGGCGGGGTCGGTGACGGCGGTGGCGTAGCCGGTGGCGACCACGCTCCACCCCAGGCGGGTGGCCGGGTCGATGTCGTCGGCCTCGTACGCGACGACCACGCCCGCGCCCTCCCGGTCCGCGAGCAGGGCCGCGAGTGCCGGTCCGTCCTGGAGGCGGACGACGATGTCGCCGGCGTCGAGCAGGTGGTTGACCGGGCGTACGGCGGGCAGTGCGTGCCGAGTGAACACGATGCGGCCCAGTTCGGCCGCTCCGAGCAGCGCCAGGGCCTCGTCGGCGGTGAGCTCCTCCAGCCACCGTCCCGGCGGGACGGCGTCGGGCGGGTGGCTGTTCATGGCGGGCGTCCTTGGTCGAGCGGGTCGGCCGTCGGGGCCTGCCCGCTGCCGGATCCGCGGGGGTCGTGCAGGTCGCGGGCGATGCGGTCGTGGTCCTCCAGCATGCTCGACCGCTCGGCGTCCCGGCGCCGGTCGGCCAGCTCCAGCGCGAGGGCGGCCTGCCCGGCGAAAGCGGGGAGCGCGGCGACCTCGGTGGCGGCGAACACCGGGCGGCCCCGGCCCCGGGCCAGCACCAGGACCCCGCTCAGTTTCTCCCGGGTTCCCACGGTGACGGCGACGGCCGGGCCGAACCCCGCCCAGCGTTCGGGCTGCACGGTGACGCCCGGGTCCGACTCCACGTCCGCGACCGTGACCAGGCCGTCCCCCGCCACGGCGGCTTCGGCGAGCGTGCCCCGGATGCCGGGCAGGGCGACGCCGCGGTGCGCCTCGGCGCCCCGCCCCGCCCCGCCGCGAGGGAGCCGCGCAGCTCGCCTCCGGGTCCGACGAGGTAGAAGACGCCCGTGTCGGCGCCGGTGATGTCCCTGGCCCGCTCCAGCATTCCGTCGAGGACCTCGTCCCGGGCCGCCCCCGAGAGCAGGGCGCTGGTGATGTCGGAGGTGGCCGCGAGCCAGCGCTCCCGCAGGCGGACCTCCTCGAAGAGGCGGGCGTTCTCGATGGCGATGCCGGCGGCGACGGCGAGGGTGAACAGGACCGCCTCGTCCTCCGCGTCGAACTCCGCGCCACCGCGCTTCTGCGTGAGGTAGAGGTTGCCGAAGACGTCCTCGCGGACGCGGACGGGAACGCCGGGGAAGGAGTGCATCGGCGGGTGGTGGGCCGGGAACCCGTACGAGGCCGGGTGCTCGGACAGCTCGGACAGGCGCAGGGGCTCCGGGTGGCGGATCAGCTCGCCGAGGATGCCGTGGCCCGACGGCAGGTCCCCGATCCGGGCGCGGAGCTCGTCGCTGACGCCGACGGGCAGGAACTGGGCGAGCTACCTGTCGTCGCCGATGACACCGAGGGCCCCGTACTCGGCGTCCACGAGGACCACCGCCGCCTCGACGATGCCCCGCAGCACCTGGGCCAGGTCCAGGCCCCGGCCGACCGACATCACGGCCGCCAGGAGGCCGTTCAGGCGGTCGCGGGTGCCCCTGACCTCGCCGATGCGCACCTGGAGCTCGTCGAGCAGCTCGTCCAGCCGCAGCCGTGGCACGCCGCCCACCCCGCCCCCGGCGGACCGGCCGTCTGCGCTCATGTCCCACCTCCGGCCGACGGCAGCGGGAGGCCGTCGCCCCTTTCACGGTAGTGCGGGAGCGAGGGGGTTTCCCGTCCGGATCCGAGGTCGCCCTCGTCGCGGACGGCGACGAGCCGCGGTTGCCGGCCACGATCGTGCCGTGCAGATTGGCGGCTCGGTGCAGCGTGCTGACGGCATCGGTACGGCTGCACTCGGTGGTCACCGACCCACGCCGGCACCGGCACCGCCCCGGCACGAAGCCCGCCCGGGACCGTGACCGGGCCCGAAGGTCCCCTACGCCGGGCCACGGGCCCGTGCCCCACGGACCGGTGGGACCTACGGTCCCGGGACGGCACCGGTCGGCCCTACCCGGGCCCGCCCGCCCGCCCGATCCTGGAGGCAGCGAGGCACCGCTCCACCTCGGGGGCGCCGTCGTGGCGCACGACCGGGGCAGCACAGACAGGACCAGTCCCGTGACCGCACGAACCGTCGAAACCGATACCGTCGCCCTGCTCGTCGCCGACGCCGTCACCGCCCCCTCGATGCACAACGCGCAGCCCTGGCGCTTCGTCTTCCGGCCGGACGACGAGGTCGTCGAGCTGTACGGAGACCCGGAGCGGGCCATGACCCGTACCGACCCCGATCACCGCGCCCTCCACCTCGGCTGCGCCGCGGCCCTGTTCAACCTGCGCGTGTCCGCCGCCCGCCACGGGCTCGGCGCGCGCGTGCAGCTGCTGCCCGACGGCTCCCGCCCCTGGCTCCTGGCCGGTGTGTCCTTCGAGGCTGCCGGGGACGGGAACGACGAACTCGCCGTCCTCCACGACGCGCTCCACCGCCGGCACACCAGCCGGCTCCCGTTCGGCGACGAGGCCGTGCCGCCCGCGCTCCTGGACGGCCTGCGGGAGGCTGCCCGTCTGGAGGGGTGCCACCTGACCGTCCCCGGCACCTGGCACATCGAGACCCTGCTCGGGCTGGTGCACGACGCGGAGCACCTGGAGGAGACGGATCCGCTCGTCCGGGCCGAGACGGCCGCGTGGACGGGCGGCGACCGGGGTCCGGGCCCGACGCGCCGCGACGGCGTACCCGCCGAGGCGTTCGGCCCCCGCAGCTCCGGCGGACCGGCGCCCGTACGCGACTTCGGCCGGGCCCGCCCGGTGCCGGACCGCGGGTGGGACGTGTTCGAGAAGCGGCCCCGGCTGGCCCTGCTGGGCACCCGGGGCGACACCCGGCCCGACTGGCTGCTGGCCGGTCAGGCACTGGAGCGGGTCCTCCTCCGGGCCACCGCCGACGGCCTGGCCACCTCGATGACCTCCCAGCCCCTGGAATGGCCGGAGCTGCGCTGGACGGTCCGCGATCCGCTCGCCGCCACGGGACACGTCCAGATGGTCCTGCGCCTCGGCTACGGCCCCGCGGGCCCCGCCACACCGCGCCGTCCGGTGGCGGAGGTCCTGGAGGTCCGCTGACCCCGCAGCTCGCGCCCGAAGACGCGAACCCGCTGCGGGACACCGCCTGGGGCCAGTTCATGCTGGGGGACGCCTCCCTGGTCCGCTCGGCGGTCCGGCGCCCCGGCCCAGGCACCGGAAGGCGCCGAGGGGGGCGTCGAGGAAGGCGCCGGGGGCTGGGCGCGCCGGGACGCGGCCGCCGGACCGTCCTCCGGCTGCCTCAGGGCCCTGGCCGCCCACCGCTCGGGGCGGAGGACCGGCCCCGAGTGGCGGGGCGCGGCACCGGGCCAGAAGACCTGCCGCAGGGTCTTCACCTCGGCGCGTCCGGGGCCACTTCACTCGGAACGGGGCCGCCGATGCAACGATCACCGTCGACCGGAGGGTCACGGGCCCGTCGGCCATGGTGATCGCTGTACTGGTCTCCGAGCTCCGTTGTGGCACGAATGGCACCAGGCCAAGCTCATGTCGCGGCCGCATGGGCGAGCTGTGGGCGCAGGTGCGCGGCATCAGCTGGTGTTCGTCGACCAGTTACTCGCCACACTCGCCAGTTGGGGCTGGTCAAACTCTTGGTCGACGGGCCTGCGGTGGAGATCTCGCGGATCCCGGCTACCAAATTCTGTGAGCCCAGACCGGCGGGCGAGTGGTGACAGCACCGCACCGCTGGTTCAAGAAGAACGCCCCGGGCTGGTACGAGGAGATGCACAAGCTGCAGCGCAAGGCGCACTCCTCGCGCCGCATCCGGGTCGAGCACTGCATCGGACACCTGAAGAATTGGCCAGCCCCCACCCGCCACCTCGGCCGCCGCGAGCACATGAGCGAAACCGTCCAAGCCGTCGCCGGTCTGCTGTCCCAAGAGTGGACCGCAGACCTCGTTCAGGCACGAGAGACGTACCACCGAAGTCTTCGACGTCTCACCGCCAACCATGCACGAGCTCGGTGGCTAGAAGAGTCGCAGAATGCCGAGCGTTCGCAAGCACGTCCGGTGACAACAAGACCTGTTAAGTGCCAACTGTCGTTGTGAGTCACACGGGGTCAGCGGCGGACGCGGGGCATGCCCAGGCCGATCCACGCGATGATCTCGCGCTGGATCTCGTTGTTCCCGCCGCCGAAGGTGAAGATCACCGCGCTGCGGTAGCCGCGCTCCAGCTCGCCGTGCAGGACCGCGCCGGCGGAGCCGTCCTTGAGGGAGCCGGCCGCGCCGACCACTTCCATGAGCCAGGCGTACGCGTCCCGGCGCGCCTCGGAGCCGTAGACCTTGACGGCAGAGGCGTCCTGCGGGGTGAGGGAGCCGGACTGGACCGCGTTCACCATCTGCCAGTTGAGCAGTTTCATCGCGTCGAGGCGGGCGTGGGTGCGGGCGAGCCGGCCGCGGACCCAGGTCAGGTCGATGACGCGACGGCCGTCGGCCAGTTTGGTCGCGGCGGCCCAGCGCTGGACGTCGTGCAGGGCGCGGATGGCCATGGTGCCGTGGGCGGCGAGGGTGACGCGTTCGTGGTTGAGCTGGTTGGTGATCAGCCGCCAGCCCTTGTTCTCCTGGCCCACGCGGCGGTTCGCGGGGACGCGGATGTCCTCGTAGTGGCTGGCGGTGGTGTCGTGCGAGGCCAGGGTGTTGATGAGGGTGCAGGAGTAGCCGGGGTCGGAGGTCGGCACGAGGAGCATGGTGATGCCCTTGTGCGCGGGGGCGTCCGGGTCGGTGCGGACGGCGAGCCAGACCCAGTCGGCGGTGTCGCCGTTGGTGGTCCAGATCTTCTGGCCGTTCACCACGTAGGTGCCGGTCTCCTCGTCGCCCTCCCGGACGGCCTTGCACTTGAGGGCCGCGAGGTCGGTGCCCGCGTCGGGCTCGCTGTAGCCGATGGCGAAGTCGATCTCCCCGGCGAGGATCCTGGGGAGGAAGTACGCCTTCTGCTCTTCGGTACCGAACTGCATGAGGGTGGGACCGACGGTGTTCAGCGCCATCAGCGGCAGCGGGACGACGGCCTGCGCGGCCTCGTCGAAGAAGATGAACTGGTCCATGGGCGACATGCCGCGCCCGCCGTACTCCTTCGGCCAGCCGACGCCGAGCCAGCCGTCGGCGCCGAGACGGCGGATGGTCTCCCGGTAGAAGCGCTTCTGCGCGGCCGGGTCCTCGTAGCGGGCGTAGACGTCCTGCGGCACGAGCTCGGCGAAGTAGGCACGCAGCTCGGTGCGCAACCGCTGCTGCTCAGGCGTGTATTCGAGGTGCACGGCCCCTCCGGGAGTCTCGCGGTCCAGCCGGTCGGTGTGGTGGCGGCGGCCAGGGTAGAACCCGTTGCAGTAATCCGGAAGGGGTGGTGATGGGCCGTCAAGGACGTCGTCGGGCCGCGGGGGGTCCGGTAGGCGGCTCTCCGGCCCACGGCGGCTAACAGGCGGGGGACGAGCCCTTCTGCCCCTTGAGGTCGCGGTTGTACAGCCACCCCGTGGCGTTCGTGCCGTCCACACGCACGAACGTCCACTGGTTGCCGTACGAGTTGACGATGTAGCACTGATACCAGAGCTTCGTGCCGTCCTTGACCAGGCTGCCCTGCGAGCACTGCTGGTACGGCGCGGCCAGCAGGTGGTGGTCGCCGGAGATGTAACCGTAGGTGCCCGGCGACGGGTCCCGGTGGGTCCAGCCCGCGCAGCCCGTCGGGACGGGGCCCGGCCTGGCCGGGGCGGGCGAGGATCCCTTCGCGGAGGGCGACGGCGTGCCGGCCTTCTTGGAGGCGCTCGCGGACGGCTTCGCCGTGGGCCCGGAGCCGGACGGCGACGGGGCCGGGGTCGGCGCGCCCGACTGCCCGCCGGCGACCGGGGAGCCGCCGGGCGCCGGGGTCGGGGCCACCGCCTGCGCCCGGTCGTCACCGTCGCCGCCGGAGGTCACGGTGTAGGTGACGCCGCCGGCGGCGAGTACGGCGACGACCGCCACGGCCATCGCGGCGCGGCTGCGGCGCCGCGCCCGGTCCGCGGCAGCCGAGCCGGAATGGCCGACCGTGAACGACTGACCGGGCGGGGGTCCCTGAGGCGGGCCCTGCGGCGGGAAGCCGGGCTGGGGGGTGGGGGCGTAGGGGTGCGGAAACGATACGCCGCCGGCGTCGAAACCGGCCGGGGGCGGGGGCCCGAAGCCGGGAACGGGCGCGGGGGCGGGGGCGGGCGCGGGCGCGGGGGCGGGCCCGAACGCCGACTGCGCGCCGGGGACCGGTGGGACCGCGCC